>CAYOMI010000036.1:0-11590 GCA_964405005.1 uncultured Planctomycetales bacterium
GGGTTTTTATTGGAGATGGATTCGTTGCTTATCAACAAAAACATTCAGATACAAAAACTGGTTTAACAAGGAAAGAATATTTCACTAACTCAAGAGATCCACAAAGCGGAAGATTTAAAGTAATTAAAAAGATAGGTAATCATATTACTACTTGTCACGGTTATAGAATATTCCTTGATATTCCTGAAGATGATAAAAGCCGCGAGAAGATAGAACAAGTATTGGCTAATTTAAGAATAAAATACCATTGCCATAAAGGTAAAGCAGGCACCCACCTTTATTTTACATCAAAGGTGTTTATGGAGTTTTTTGCTCAATGTGGACAAAAAGCGCGTAACAAGCGAATTCCGCGGTGGGCATTAGATTATGCGCCAAGATATCTAAAATATCTATTGGATGGGCTAATGGATTCCGATGGTTCCCGCGGAATTATATACCACACTGTTTCTAAAAAATTAATTTCGGATATTTGCGAACTTTGTATAAAATTGAATCTTAAGCCAAGTATACATAAAAGACATACTAGGAGCTTTCTGAATGGAAGAAAAATAGAAAGCAATTCATATTATGTTTTTGTCGCTAATACTATCAAATCGATTAGTCACCATAGAAATAAAATAGTTAACTATAAGGGGGATATTTGGTGTTTGAAAGTAAAGGATAATAAAAATTTCCTTGTGGAAAGAAATGGTAAATTTGATTTTTGCGGTAATACAGATGAAGTTTACGGCGAAATAAGAAAGGGTAAGTTTAGCGAAGATTCGCCCCTCAGGCCGAATAGCCCTTACGCTGCTTCTAAGGCGGCTGCGGATCTCTTGGTCAAGTCCTATATCAGGACCTACGGCTTCCCAGCCATAATCATCCGGCCCTGCAATAACTACGGCCCTTGGCAGTATCCGGAGAAACTCATCCCGCTCTCTATTCTAAAAATCTCCCAAAATGAAAAAATGCCAATTTACGCTAAAGGTAAGAATATCCGGGAATGGCTATATGTAGAAGACTGCGCCCGGGGAATTTTAAGGATTCTAGAAATTGGAAGGACAGGCGAAATCTACAATCTGGGTAGCGGCCAAGAGAAACAGAATATAGAGGTGGTTACTGCTGTAATAGAAATTCTTAAGAAAGACACAGAGCAGATGGAGTTCGTCAAGGACAGGCCCGGGCACGATTTAAGATACAGCCTTAACTCGGCGAAGGTGCGGCACCTTGACTGGAGCCCAAAACATAATTTTATCCGAGGACTGGGGTTGACTGTGAAATGGTATCTTGAAAATTCGGATTGGCTTGAAGGTATAGAGAAAAGAAAGGCATATAAGGCGCATTACCGTCGTTGGTACAAGGAAAGATAACCCAGGGATGCTGTCATTTAAGACTTTAAAAAATGTTTTTGTCATTGCTGAGGCAGGCGTAAACCATAACGGAAGTTTCAGGATAGCCAAGAGGCTAATTGACGTTGCTGTTGACTCCGGCGCAGATGCGGTCAAGTTCCAAATTTTTAAAGCGCAGACTCTGGCCATAAAAGGAACTCCCAAGGTAAAATACCAGATCAGCCGTACTGGTTCAAAAGAATCGCAATACGAAATGCTTAAAAGACTGGAATTAAAAGACGATGATTTTAGGCGTCTCGCTGATTACGCGCGAAGAAAAAAAATTATTTTCTTGGCTACCCCCTTTGATAAGGAGAGCGTTAATCTGTTGAATGATTTAAGGGTAGCAGCCTTTAAGATACCTTCTGGCGAGATGACCAACTTTCCACTACTTACCTTTATAGCCAAAAAGAAAAAACCGGTTATTTTATCTACCGGCATGGCAAATCTCAAGGAGATAAAGGAGGCGTTAAATATAATCCAAAAAAATAGCCTAAAGGAGATTGTTTTATTGCATTGCGTTACGGATTATCCTTGCCCTGCAAAAGATATAAACTTAAGAGCGATGGAAACCTTAAGAAATACTTTCAGACTACCGGTAGGCCTTTCCGACCACACCCGAGGAATTACTATCCCCGTCGCTGCTGTTGCTTTGGGCGCGCAGGTTATTGAAAAGCATTTTACTTTGGACAAGAGACTTCCTGGCCCAGACCATACAATGTCCTTGGAGCCTCTTGAGTTAAAAGAGATGGTCAGGGCGATTAGAGAGGTTGAAGGGGCCTTAGGTAATGGCCTGAAACGGCCGACCGGCAACGAAGAAGATATAAAAATGCTGGTGAGAAAAAGCATAGTAGCAAAGGTCAATATTCCCAAGGGTTCAAAATTAAAAGCGGCGATGTTGGATATAAAGAGACCGGGCAGCGGCATTGCGCCAAAATATATACCGCGCCTTATAGGTAGATACGCGAAGAAAGATATAAAAAATGATACTTTAGTCAGGTTTGAGGATATAAGATGAGAAAAATACTTTATATTTCCGGCACCCGCGCTGATTATGGCCTAATGCGACCGGTACTTTTTGCTATTAAGAAACATCCCGGTTTAAAAATAGAAATCGTAGCGACGGGAATGCACCTGATGCCGGAGTTCGGTAGGACGATCAAGGAGGTCATCAGGGATGGTTTTAAGGTTTATTCTTTGTTTGCAGTCTATAGAGATGATACTCCAGCTTCCATGGTTAATTTTTGCGGAGAGTTTATCTTAAAGCTCAATAGGGCGGTGGCAAAGATTAAGCCGGATGCGATTCTAATATTAGGCGATAGGTTAGAAATGTTGGCTGCGGCTATTGTAGGGGCGTACCGGATGATACCGGTAGCGCATATACATGGAGGAGATGCAACCTCCACGGTTGATGAATTTGCCAGGCATGCCATCAGCAAATTATCTCACCTGCACTTTGCCGTAACGCCAAATTCCGCGAAGAGGATATTGGCCATGGGTGAAGAACCTTGGAGGGTGCATGTTGTGGGCGCCCCAGGTCTAGATGATATACTCCATGAGGAGTTAATTTCAAAAGCCAGCCTAGCCAAAAGATACGGCTTAGATTTATCAGCACCGATGGTACTGGTAGTTCAACACCCCGTAACCCTAGAAATAAAACAAGCAGCACTTCAGATGCGTAGGACCATGGAGGCAGTTAAGGAATTTGCTCAGCAGGCAATCGTGGTTTATCCTAATGCCGATGCTGGTGGGAGAGCAATGATTCGTGTGATTGAGCAATACCGCAAATACCCCTTTATCAAAATATACCAGACTATCCCGCGCAAAGATTATCTGAGCCTAATGAAGATAGCCGGGGTAATCGTCGGTAATTCCAGTTCAGGGATTATCGAAGCTCCCTCATTCCATTTGCCAGTAGTAAATATCGGGTCGCGCCAGTCAGGGAGAGAAAAGGCAGAAAATGTCATAGAGGTAGGTTATGATAAAAACCAGATAAGGCAGGCAATAAAAAAAGCTATTTATGACAAGAAATTTAGAAAGAGAGTCACAGACTGCAAGAGCCCCTATGGAGATGGTCAGGCGAATAAAAGGATTGTCAGTATTTTAA
This sequence comes from uncultured Planctomycetales bacterium, assembly GCA_964405005.1. GTDB lineage: Bacteria > Omnitrophota > Gorgyraeia > Gygaellales > Profunditerraquicolaceae > CAYOMI01. The sequence goes on from CAYOMI010000036.1 coordinate 3,475, forward strand.
GTAACCTTAAGGTTGATGAAAAGTTATTGCAAAAAAGGTCGTTTTTTAAGATTAGTTCAAACCAGTGAATAGAAAAAATCTCCCTAAAGTTTCGCCAAGAATAATTTATGCTGGAGACCGTGATATCGCTGTTTCGGTATTAAAGTTTATGCTTGACTCCGGAGTAAGACCCATCGCTCTTTTAGTTTCTGATCAGAAAAACGCCAGTCACGATGTTGAACTGGTCAAATTATGCAGCCATCTTAAAGACTCGCAAATATTAAGAGGGGATTATTTCAAAACAAAGAGCGCACTAAGGTTACTACAGAGGTTAAATCCGGATTATATTATCTGTGTGCATTTTCCGTATATTTTTCCTGAGGGAGTACTTAATATACCCAGATACGGAGTATTGAACTTGCATCCGGCATTTTTGCCATTTAATCGGGGATGGCATACAGCCATTTGGGCGATTTGGGACGGTGGTCCTTTTGGGGCCAGTTTGCATTTTATGGATAAAGGCTTAGATAGCGGAGATATAATACACCAGAAAGAAATAGAAGTTTACGCCGATGATACAGCGGATAAATTATATCGCCGCGTTAAGAAAACTGAACTTAAAGTATTTCAAGAGGCATGGCCTTCCATAATTTCAGGCAGTTATCTACGCAGGCCCCAGCCGGTAGGTAAAAGTACTGCGCATAAAAAAATAGACATCTCTTCGCTACAGCATATTGATTTAAATAAAAGAATCAAGGCAGGAGAACTTATTAAACGACTTGCTGCCCTGACCACGAATAATCTGGATGAAGCAGCTTATTTTAAAATTGGCGAAAGAGTATACCGGGTTCAGATTAAGATAAAGAAGGTGAAGCGTGAGTTGGAAGATTCCACTCTTTAAGATTTACTGGGGCAAAGACGATATGATAGCAGTAAACAGAATTATCCGCTCAGGGATGTATTGGGCCGAGGGTCTAGCCATAGAAGAGTTTGAGCAAGGATTAGCCAGATACATCGGAGTAAAACATTGCGTAGTTTTTAATTCTGGGACCTCGGCTTTACATGCTGCACTCATAGCCCATGGAATAAAAAAAGACGATGAAGTAATTGTACCTTCTTTCACCTTCATCGCTACGGCCAATGCGGCACTTTTTGTAGGCGCAAGGCCGGTATTTGCCGATATTGAAGAGCGGACTTACGGCTTAGATCCCGATGATGTTGAAAGGAAAGTAACCGCTAAAACCAAGGCGATCATCGCGGTCCACTATGGCGGATTGCCTTGTAGGATAAAGGAATTAAAGGAAATAGCAAAAAAACGCAGTTTGGTTCTTATTGAGGATGCCGCCGAATCTTTCGGAGCCAAGATACGGAATAAAAAAATCGGAAGTTTTGGTAATGACACCGTATTAAGTTTTTGCCAAAATAAAGTAATCACTACAGGAGAAGGCGGAGCATTGCTGACGAATTCAAAAGAGATTTTTGAAAAAGCAAGACTACTCAGGTCACACGGCAGGCAAGAGATAACAAATTATTTTTCCTCCAGAGAGACCGCGGATTATCTAAGTCTGGGATATAATTTCAGGATGTCCAGTTTAACTGCGGCATTAGGGATAGCGCAACTGGTCAAGACCGGAAAAATCATAAAGCTGAGAAGAAAAAATGCAGCATACTTAACCCACAGAATCAGTGATGAAATTCAAGAGTTAGAGACCTTGAGAGAGCCAAAAGGATATTTTAATGTATTTCAGTTATACACGGTGAGGATAAAGAAACATAGAGATGCGCTCAGTAAATATTTGGCCTCAAGAGGCATTATGTCAAAGGTCTATTTTGCTCCGGTCCATCTCACGCGTTTCTATAAGTCTCTCTTAAGGCACAAACAGACACTGCCGGTTACTGAACGTATTGCTAAACAAGTTCTTTCATTACCGATGTACCCAACGTTAAAAATAGAGGAGATGGATTATCTGATTAAAGAAATCAAAAATTTTTTTCGGAGGGAAAAATGAAAAATCTATTTCTTGGTAAAACAATACTTATCACAGGCGGGGCAGGCTCTATCGGAAGTTCGCTGGCCAGAAAACTCTTGCAATACAATCCCAAGACTGTGCGTCTACTGGATATAAATGAAACAGGATTATTTGACTTAAAGCGGGAATTAGATACGGACAAGATTAGGTTGTTGATAGGCGATATCAGGGATAGGGATAGGTTAAAAAGGGCTGTCGAGAGTGTGGATATAGTCTTTCATGCCGCTGCCTTAAAACATGTTGCCCTGTGTGAATTTAATCCCTTTGAGGCAATTCAGACTAATGTATTGGGGACAAAGAATCTGATAGAGGTAGCACTGGATGAAGAGATAGAGAAGTTTATTACTATCAGCACTGATAAGGCCGCAAATCCCATAAATGTCCTGGGGGCCTCTAAATTGTTGGCTGAGAGATTAACGGTTTCAGCCAATCTCTATAAAGGCAAAAGAAAAACCGTTTTTTCCTGCGTGAGATTCGGGAATGTCTTGAATTCTCAGGGTTCAGTTTTGCCTATCTTTGTAGATCAGATAAGAAAGGGAGGTCCGGTTACGCTGACCGATAATGGCATGACGAGATTCGTAATGAGCATAGAAAAGGCAGCAGAACTTGTGCTCAAGGCCGCCCTGGTTTCAAAAGGCGGGGAGATATTCATATTAAAGATGTCGGCTCTGCGCATAAAGGATTTGGCTCAGGCGGCGATTGAAGAATTGGCTCCGAGGTTCGGCCGTGACCCCAAGAAGATCAAAACAATTTTTATCGGCAGGAGGAATGGTGAAAAGATGTATGAAGAGCTGATGACCGAGAGCGAATCTGAAATTGTATCAGAATCCGAAGATTTATTTATTCTTCCTGAATTCGAACTTTCCAAAAGGAACGGCAGAAAGACTTGCCCTAAAATCTATAAATCTAAGGATAGCGAGTTGATGACGGTGGCGGAGATAAGACAGCTATTGAGAGAGTCACTTAAGTTAAATTGAGTATACCAGTCAAGGTCTTAATAATAGGTTACGGTTCTATAGGCAGGCGTCACGCCCGTAATCTGATAGAGATGAAGGTAAGGCCGTATATAGTAACGCGGCACCCCGATAATTTAAATGCGGATTTCTTTAGAAATATCAACGAAGTTAAAGAAAGGGATATCGGATACTGTATTATAGCTTCGCCTACAGCAAGGCACCTTGCGGATTTAAAGAAACTCCAAAATCTTCGCAAAAGATTTAAAGGCATTCTGATAGAGAAACCGCTGGAATGTTCTTTAAGAAAGGCAAAGGCGATCAAGGATCTAGCAGGTAAAGAAAATATCCGCGTCGCCTATAATTTAAGGTTTGTTAAGGCATTTGATTTAATATCTGCGTTTCTGCGGAAGCAAAAAAAGAAGGTTCGGATTGTCGAGATAGCCGCAGGACAAGACTTAAGAGAATGGCGGCCCTACCAGCATATCACGCAGTCTTATAGCGCATTCAGGAGAAAAGGCGGAGGCGTAGACCTTGACTTGTCACATGAAGTTGATTATGCGCTTTGGCTTTTTAAAAATAACTTTAAGAGCAGACTTATCTACCGGAAAAAAATCAGCAGTTTAAAGATCAATTCTCCGGATATCTTTAAAATAATTTTAGGTTACAACAAGTTCGTGGTCGATATTTCTCTCGATTATATCAGAAGCCCAAAAGAAAGATACCTGAAGATAATCTGCGAAGGCGGGAATAACTTAACATATAATTTTATTACAGGAGAATTACGTATAGGCGATAAACTATTTTTAATAAAACAGGATTTTAGCGACTCTTATAAAAAGATGCTTAGGGCTTTTCTAAAGTTTGATAAACAGGCGGCAAGAAAATTGTGCTCGCTTGAGGAAGCAGTAGATGTTTTAAGGACTATTGGGGTGTAAGTATGGCTAGTAATCACAATATCTTATGTACAATTTGTGCCAGGGGCGGTTCAAAGGGGATTAAAAATAAGAATATCCGTAAGCTGCTCGGTAAGCCCGTTATTGCTTATACAGTGTTACAGGCCTTAAAATGGACTAAAGCAAGCCATATCGTTGTTTCAACTGATTCAGAAAAAATAGCTAAAGTAGCGAAAAGATTTGGAGCGGAAGTTTTTTTTATAAGACCGAAAGAATTAGCCAGAGATAATTCACCTAAGCTTTTAAGTATAAAACATGCCCTAAAAAAGAGCGAGAGGTTTTATAGCCAACGGTTCGACATCATCGTCGATCTAGATGTGACTTCCCCTTTGAGGAAAATAAAAGATTTAGATAATTGCCTAAAGATTTTTCTCAAAAGGAAACCTCAGACCCTCTTCAGCGTGGTTAAGGCACAGCGCAACCCATACTTTAATATGGTAGAGATAAAAAAAGATGGTTTTGCCCGGCTTTCGAAAAATCTTGCCACTGGGGTGACATGCAGGCAGGATGCGCCTTCGGTATATGATATGAATGCCTCGATATATTTTTATAGCCGGGATTTTTTGTTAAAGGGACGCTGCCTCACGCCTGTTTCTCGGCGGACAGCGATTTATCTTATGGATGAAATATCCAAATACGACATAGATAGCAAAAATGATTTCAGGTTTATTGAGTTTCTGATGAAGAAAGGGATGTGGAAAAATGAAATATAATAGATTTTTTGATTTAAAGAGAAAAATTGCCGTAGTTACCGGAGGCGCAGGACTTATAGGAAAGGCAGTTGTAGAGGGCTTGGCAGAATTCGGGGCAACAGTAATCCTGGCTGATATTGATACAAATAAAGGGGCATTAGCTGCCCAGGCGCTTTCAGGGAAAGGTCTTAAGGTTATTTTCAGATATCTTGATATCAGTAACGAAAATTCAGTTTGTGGATTAGTAGATTTTGTGCATAAAAAACATAAAAAGATAGACATCTGGGTTAATAGCGCCTATCCTCGGACTAAAGATTGGGGGAATAAATTCGAGGACATCTCTTTAGCATCCTGGAGGAAGAATATCGACCTGCACCTGGTAGGGTATTTCCTCTGCTCCCAAAAGGCCGCCGAGTATATGAAGAGGCAAAAAAGAGGTTCAATTATAAATCTGGCTTCAATCTATGGAATGGCTGCTCCGGATTTTTCTTTTTATAAAAATACGGATATGACGACGCCTGCGGCCTATGCGGTGATTAAGGCAGGGATAATTAATTTTACTAAATATCTGGCTTCCTATTACGGAAAATATAAAATCAGGGTCAACTGCGTATCGCCGGGAGGGGTCTTTGCGAGACAACCGGAGGTTTTTGTCAAGAGGTATACCCACAAGACTGCTCTGAAGAGGATGTGTCTGCCGCAGGATGTGACAGGCGCAGTCATCTACCTTGCCTCAGAGGCATCTGCGTATGTTACCGGGCAGAACCTTATTGTAGACGGAGGTTGGAGTATTCAATAACCATGTGTGGTATCTGTGGGATTATAGATATTAATCAGGGCACGTCTATCAGCGAAGAGGTTTTAAAAAAGATGTGCCGGGCCATGGCATACCGGGGGCCGGATGATGAAGGATTCTATTTTTATCGGAGTTTCCCGATGGCAGGACTGGGTCACAGGCGGCTGAGCGTGATCGATTTATCTGATTCAGGGAAGCAACCCATGTGTAATGAAGATACCACGGTCTGGGTGGTGTTAAACGGCGAAATCCATAACTATAAAGAACTCAGACAGGAATTAGAGGGAAAGGGTCATCATTTCAAATCCCATACGGATACCGAATCTGTAATTCACCTTTACGAAGAATATGGCATGGACTGCGTAAGATATCTCCGGGGGATGTTTGCCCTGGCCATCTGGGATGAGAGAGAAAGACGCCTTTTCTTGGCCAGGGACCGCCTGGGCGAGAAGCCGTTGCTTTATTCTTATCTGAACGGCAGATTCTCTTTTGCTTCGGAGTTTTCCGGGCTTCTGGCCAGCGGATTAATCAAGAAAAAAATCCACAAGGAGGCAATAAATTATTATTTGACCTTCGGATATATACCTGCGCCGATGACTATTTACGAGGATGTCTTTAAATTGCCGCCGGCACATACCTTAAGCTTAAAGGACGGCCGAATAAATATCCACCAGTACTGGCAGGTAGATTATCGCAATAAGATTAAGATTAGCGAGGAGGAGGCAGGCGAAGAAATCCTGCGCCGGCTTAAAGAGTCAGTCAAGATAAGATTGGATAGCGACGTGCCTTTAGGGGCTTTCTTAAGCGGCGGGACGGATTCCAGCGCTATAGTTGCATTGATGGCCGAATTGAGCACTTCTAAGGTAAATACCTTCAGTATCGGTTTCCCAGAGGAGGGCTATAGTGAGTTAGGGCATGCCCGCAGAGTTGCTAAAATATTTAATACTAATCATCATGAGTTTATAGTTAGACCAGATGCCCTGGCCATACTTTCGGAATTGGTCAGTCATTACGGAGAGCCGTATGCCGACTCATCTTGTATTCCTACTTATTATGTCTCTAAGATGACGCGTAAATATGTCACTGTCGCCTTAACTGGAGACGGAGGAGATGAGGCATTTGCAGGTTATGACCGATACCAGGCTGTGCTGCTTGCCCAGCACTATCAGAATATTCCCCTATTTTTAAGAAAGATGATCAGTTCGTCCATTCGGATTTTACCGGCAAAGGAGAAACCGAAGAATAAAATTAAAAAGATGAAGAGATTTCTGGCTGCTGCGGAGCTTAACCGGAGCCAGAGATATCTTTATTGGGTGGGAAATTTTACCTTCGAGTTAAAGGAGAGACTACTTAGCGAGGAATTTAAAAGAACGTTTAAAGGAAATCCCGAAGTAGAATTTGAAACGTATTTTAAGGACAGTGCAGGTCTTTTTCCGTTGGACCAGGTTTTACGCACGGATATGTTGATGAATCTTCCTAATGATTTCTTGGTTAAGACCGACATTGCCAGTATGGCAAATTCCCTAGAATTACGCTCGCCTTTCCTGGACCATAAATTTGTGGAATTTGCGGCGGTATTACCCTGGCAGTTAAAAATCAAAAGAGGGATTAAAAAATACATTTTAAAGAAAACGCTGGCTAAATTTATACCTAAGCAGAATCTCTACCGCTGGAAAATGGGTTTTGCTCTGCCGGTAGGGGAGTGGTTTAGAGATGAATTAAAGGGCTACCTTCAGGATAACCTTTTATCGCCGCGAAGTTTGAGCAGGGGCTATTTTAAACCCGAAGTAGTCAAAGCGATGGTAGATAGCCATATTGCTTGCCAAGCAGAATATAGCACTCAACTTTGGTCGCTTTTAATGCTGGAACTTTGGCACCAGAGATTTATTGACTGATTTCAAATCCTCTCGGTGAAAGTTTTTAAGATTCAATGCAAAAAGGAGACTAGGTTATGGTTAAAATCGGAATTGTAGGATGCGGATACTGGGGGCCAAATTTAATAAGGAACTTTAATGAACTTAATAATGCCAAGATGGTCTGGGCAGCTGACCTGTCGGATTCAAGGCTTAAATTTATTAAAGATAAGTATAAGTTTATGAAGACTACCAAGGATTATCGTGACATACTTAAAGATAAAAACGTTGATATGGTAGTAGTAGCGACTCACGTTTCTTGTCATTATCAGATCGCTAAGGATGTACTTAAGACCGGTAGACATGTATTTATCGAGAAGCCGATGACAGATTCATCCACCCAGGCAAAAGATTTGATTGATTTAGCATATAAAAATAAGCGTCTCATTATAGTAGGGCATACCTTTGAATATAATCCGGCAGTAGTAAAGATAAAAGAGATTATTGATAAAAACGAGATAGGCGACATTTATTATATTGATTCCTGCAGGGTAAATTTAGGTTTGCATCAGCCCGATGTTAGCGTTTTATGGGATCTCGGTCCTCACGATGTTTCTATAATTCTTAATTGGCTGGGGCGAATGCCCAAAAAGGTTTCTGCGATGGGTAAATCATACGTGCAGAAGGGTATTGAAGATATGGTATTTTTAATAATTGAATTTGAGAATAACCTTGTTGTCCATATACATATCAGTTGGTTAGCGCCAAGTAAGTTAAGGAGGACAGTTATCGTTGGTAATAAGAAGATGATTATATATGATGATGCATCTGATTATAAGATACAGATTTTTGATAAG
>CAYOMI010000037.1:0-11164 GCA_964405005.1 uncultured Planctomycetales bacterium
AGAGACAGGTGTAAACATGTTTAGCGAGGCTTTCTTGGCAATATTATAAATAGCCTTGCCGTAAGCATAAAAAGGCGCCCAGATTAAAACTCCTCCATGGCTATGAAAATCGACCAAGTTAAACGTCTTTGAAACATATACAACAGGGTGGTTAGAATAGGCCTCTCTCAGGGCGTTTAAGTCCCCGTTATCGACAATGCTGGCAGTATAGGAAAAATAAATAGGTTCATCCGAGCCATGGAAATCCGTATCAAAAATAAAAAAAAGATACAGGAAGAAGAATATCAAAATGAGGTTCCTAAACTTTAATATATTCATTAAGATTCTCTTCATCTTTAACCCCCTACTTTAATTTCATCCTTATCGGAATCCGCTCAAAAACTTTCCCCAGTGAATTCGCAGCATTATAAATAGGCATAATTACTGCGATATTTTTCATAAAATAAACCTTTATATAAAATTTACGTGTTCAATAGGATTTTTTAATTCCCAAAGATAACGATTAATTTCATCAAGCCGGCATATTTTTCTGCATTTTTCTGTTGTCAGTTCTCGACGCATAAAAGCCATAATCCTTTTGCGTCTTTTGCTCAGCCAAATATCTCTGAAGTTATTATTGCAGATGTTCCCAAATATAAAATCTTTGTTGCCAAAGAATCTGTTACACGGATAAACATCTCCTCTTGCTGTTATAAAAGTAGCAAAAGAAACCCCTAAACAATATTTATAAGGGGTAGGTTGTCCTATTTTTTCCATTGCATGACGACGGAATATAATCCGAAAGCGGTCGTCAGAATATTCCGCTAATTCCTTTTCTAGATGAAACGTGTCCTTATATTTAAACGCCGCGTCTATCCTATTGTTACTTGCCGGATGGCGGGAATAAGGCTTAATAATTAAATAGTCCAAACCGATGCCCTTAATCTGTCTTGCTAAGATCAACACCTCAGATAAATTTTGAGGTATCAATAAAAACTGAGCGCCAATAGAGCAATGATATTTTTTTTTATTTTTAATTTTTGCTGCCCTTTCCAGATTTTTTAATACAGTATAAAAATCTTGTTTTCTGACTTTATGGATTTTAGAATATGTTTCTGCCCTCCCGGCATTAATGCTTGCCCTAAACCACGAAAGGTAGGGTAAGCATCTCTTTGCTAAATTTTCAGATAACATAACTGCATTTGAGGTAAGTGCCACATCTATACCGTTTTTCTTTGTAACCTGAACAATATCGGCAATCTTAGGATGCAAAAGCGGCTCTCCTTCGCCAGCGTACATAATACTTTTGATCCCCCTTTTCGCCGCTTCAGTAATAAATTTTTTTAGAGACAAGTAATCCAAAACATTCGGTTGATATTTTAAGTAATCCAAGGCGCAAAATATACAACGTTGATTACAACCTCCGTATAAACCGATCTCCGCATAAATAGGATAGATATTCTTATCTTGCAGCCACCGGAATACCCTGGGGATATGATACATAAGTTTATGGGCATCTATTTTGAATTTATCTACTGTTACCATAAAGTTCCTTTTTATGCTTTTCGATTCTTTCTACCTTATTGATATTGCCCTTTAATTTGTAATACTCAATCATTTCGTTCATTGACCCGACGTTTTCCTCTCTCTCGAATTCATTGGCAGATAATATTTCGGTATTCGTAAAAAAACCCTGGGATTTTAATTTTTCCACTTTTTTTCTGTTGTTATAGATGTTGGATATTGTAAAAAGCAGATAAGCCATGCAGAGATACATGGTAAATAGGCTAAGGGCCTTATAAAAACTGCGCCAATTTTCACTTTTAGTATACCAAAAAGAAGAGCTAATCGATGTCTTCCATCTCTTCATTAGCAAGGTGATCCCTATACAGAAAAATATTAATAAGGGGAGGGTTGCTTTTAATTTTATATCCAGATCTTTTATTTTAAAAAATAGGGAGATGGGGATCTTGCTTATTGCTTCGATCCTTGTAATTAATCTCGGGGTTCTGGCAACATAACTAAAGTCTAACCGCGCCATATATTCGGAAACCACAAGCAGATTCCAGAAAATAAATAATACCGATATGGCGCCAAAAATATATACCGCATATTTCTTCTGCTCTTGCAAGGCCCTTGCATATAATAAAACTAAAATGGGAAATTCCGTAAGTAGCGGCCTGGCGCCGCACGTTCCTCCGCCCCAGGCATATCTATAGCCCAAAAAGAATATCTTTATAAATAAATAGGAGGTTAAAATAATAAGGAATATCTCATTCATCTTGAATCCATTTATAGCGCTATTATTTTTGTCGCTCCTTAATCTCTTTAATATATTAACGCTAGCAAACACAAACCCTAATAAACAAAAATAAAAAATCGGCGAGCTATAAAAAAATCCGCGATAAGAAGAAAAGAGTTGCTCAAACAAATAGTCGCCCTTAAGATTTAAGGTCCCGAACGCTCCTATATGGAATGTACCGTATTTAATATAACCGTTTATTATTTTTAAGATCGTTACTGGCATAAGCCCGAGTAGAAAACTTACCCCGTTTAGCCATTGTGTTTGTTTCAGTATAATAAGAGTGACAAACAAAATTAAAATAAAAAATAACTGGACCCATAGGTCGACTTTAACTACCATGCAGACAGAAAAAAACAAACCATACAGAAACCACTGTGCTCTCTTCATATTGATTGCACAAGCACAGAACCAAATTGAAATAACAGAAAACAGTGAAGCAACTATATTCGCATTCCCCGTTTCTTGTATCATAAAATAAAAAAACGGCGTTCCTATAAATATGGCTAAGATTGACCAGATAGAGATATATCTTGGAAAAAATACCCTGGAGAGTTTATAGGTAAACAGCATTGTGAAAAAACCGAATAATATGGTGCTGAAAGACATGGCACATCTGGCGAACTCCTTATACTCATATTTGATTAAACCTCTTAAATTAAATCTATCTGCTATATGATAAGCGAGTTTTGCATAGGCATAAAATGGCGCCCATAAAATAATTCCGCCATGATTATGAAAATCTGGTAAATTATATGTTTTTGAAATACCTATCTTACCGGAGGCAAGATAGTAAGGATAAGGTGGACTTAAATGATTTACTGCGTTTAAATCTCCGTCATCAACAATACTTGCAGTGTAGGCAAAATAAATAGGCTTATCTGGACCAGAGAAACTTATATTATAAACGAGAAAAAGATAAATAAAAAATAATAAAGCCAGTATGCCCAAGCTAAAATTTTTAATTTTCTTCGGCAGCATCATTATCCTAAATAAAACCCCGTTTCTTTGTAGATTTGGCTTAACTCTTTTAAAAACCCTAAATTAGAACAACGAATATTCAACTCGGCATGAGTAGTATCCCAGCATTTCGACTTACAATTGTTTACCGATTGGCGTAATTCTTGAAAAGATTCGGAGCTCCATATTTTCTCAAAAGGCGTATCTTTTAGGTTTTCTTTACCATCTAAATTATCACAAGGAGACACCCAGCCAAACGCGTCAATCGCGCAAGAAATATAACCTGCATAACATAGCGGACTTGGGACTTTTTCATTTTCCAAGCTTAACATTCCGTTGATAAAAGTACTTGAATTGGTTAATAGCTTTGTTTTAGAAATTGCTTTCTTAAGATTAACGACTTCCGCCTCCAGTAGTTTGATATCGTCTTTACTAAAAACTAAACCATTAAAACTGGTATAAGGTTTTTGTTTATGTCTCAAATTTGTATGGATAACGTCGAATTTAATTTGGTCAACCCCCAAGCTCTCAGCAAAGTAAACCATGCGGTAGAGACCGCGAAAATTGATTTTGGTAATAACATAGTTTATTCCAACCTTGATTCCGGGGGCGTCGCGCCTTAAAAGCTTGATCCCTTCAATAACGCTGTCAAAACACTCAGCCCCCCGCATCTTGTTGTGTATTTCTGCATAGCAGCTATCAAGAGACACAGAGATGGAATTAAGCCCGCTCTCCCTTAACTTGCCAACCGCAATTTTATCCAGCAGCGTCCCGTTACTACAAACATGGCAAGCTATTTTCTTATTACGGATATATTTTATTATATCAAATATATCTTCTCTTAGTAATGGCTCGCCGCCCGTAATCACAATAGCGACAGCATGCATACGGTTAGCAGAATCAATGAAAGTAAACCACTCTTTAGCCGAAACTTCTTCTGAGAATAGGGCGGGATCGGCTTGCCACTGGTCGCACATCTTACATTTTAGGTTACATTTATTAGTAACCCAAACCACCGGGAACAGAATGTTATCGGGGATAATGTTTTTTTTGCGGCACCTCTTCGCCTCTAAAAAATAGAGGAAATTTTTAGCCCCAGATATTAACTTAGTAAACATAATCTATAAAGATAGGATGGAAACAAGACCTTGCGCCTGGCCAAATAATTCGGTAATTGTTCTAGTGGCTAATATCCTTTGCAAAAGATATCCCGGCCTTAAATAAAATTCTTTATACGCTTTATCAAGAAGCCATCCGTATTCATTTTTTTCAAAACCATCAGGCAGATATACAAAATCGCTATGGTTATTGATATAAGCGCCGTCATTAAATAAAAACTTACGGCCCTTACGAACCAACTCTTTATAAATAGAAGTGCCCGGCAAAGGCACAAATTTATTAAAATGGGCGAAGTCAAGAGGAAGGCTCTTGGCGAACTGAACCGTCTTTTTGAAGCTTTCTTTTGTCTCCCATGGACTGCCAACTAAAAAATCTGCCCGTACGCTTAATCCGACCCTTCTCGCCCAACAAACTGCCTCTCTATTTTGCTCAACAGTATTACCCTTAGATAAATTACTTAATACTGAATTGTCTCCTGACTCTAATCCAAAAAGTACCTGCCAACATCCGGATCCACGCATCGTTTTGAGCATATCCGGATTAACCGCCGTAACCCTTGTCAGGCAGGTCCAGGGGATACGTAATTTTTTTATCTTGCTGCATAAATCTTCTACAAAAGCAGGGCTTATGGTAAAGGTGTCGTCAAAAAAACGGATCTCCCTTGCCCCATATCTCCCAAGCAGTTCTTCTACTTCGGTTATAACGTTATCAACGCTACGCTGACTAAATTTTTCTCCAAAAACAGCACGGTCGCAGAAAGTACACTGGCTGGGGCATCCCCTGGAAGTCATTATAATGCCTAACGGCAATTTTCGATAAGAAGCCGGGGTGGGTCGATAAGCGCCTAAGGGGGAAAACAGGTGCCTTGCAGGAAAAGGTAAAGAATCCAGATTGGTAATGCGGGGGCGTTTTGGGGTAATAAATAATTTACCCTGACGCAAGAAAGCAACCCCCGGGATACCTTCGGGGTCAATACTGTGTTTATCTTCAATATAAGAAATAAGCTCCAGAAATGTCTCCTCTCCTTCTCCTAATACCAAGAAATCAAATACCCCTGCGCTAAGAGCGTCTTCCGGACAGGCACTCGGATGAGGACCGCCGCATATTAAGACGGCGTCCGGAAAAATACTGCGCAAGACACTTCCGACTCTAATTGCATTTCTGAAAACCGGAGTGCTGGCAGTGATACCTATTACTCCGGGATTAAATTTCCGGGTAGTATCTATTAAGCCGTTATCGTTGATACCTAGGTTACAATCAATTATCTTAACTGAATGCCCTTTTCTCTCAGCCACTGCTGCCAGGTAACCTAAGCCCAAAGAAGGGATCTTATTAATAACTCTCCTGAAGCCCTGTTTCTTACCCCCGATTTCTTCTAGTCTATAAGGGGGGTCTACCAACAAAATCTTCATGTTTTATTTATAAATTGATTCAGTTTCTCAGAGATATAATAAATCTGATTTTGAGATATACCTTCATGCAGGGGTAGCTGAATAGCGTACTTAGAAGTATTTACCGTATTAACGCAGTCATTATAGCCTAAAATCTTTGCACAATCATCAGTTATCTCAGCGCCAATTCCAGCGTCTATGCCGTGCCTAAGTAAAAACTTCCTGGCTCCCCAAGATTCAACCGGCAATAGGGTGACAAAAAAATAGTAGTTCGGCGCGATATCTCCTTCGTTATCTTGGGGTACAATTTTGTTATCAAGTAGTTTCCTATATAGTTCTGCCTGTGTTTGTCTATGAGAAATTCTGGTATCAAGGGTTTTTATCTTTTCGATTCCCAGCCGTGCCTGAAATTCAGAAAAACCTTGCTTAAAGCCAAAAGATTTCTGGCTTGTTCTATAAAGCCTGCAAATTTTATCATTCCAATATTTAGAAGCTAACAAATAAAGCGGAATAAACGAGACAGGAGTTGGAAGCAACATTTGTTCAAAGCGGGAAATAATAATCTTTTTTATGGGAACGCGCCTTTGGTGTTTTTCATATACTATTTGCCGGTGTATTTTTATCGCTAAATCTGTATTGTCAGTAGCAACCATGCCGCCGCCGTAGGTGTTGATGGGCTTTATAGTTTCAAAGCTAAAAAATGATGCTTCGCCGAAGCTGCCCACCTTTCTTCCTTTAAACTCCGCTCCCGCCGCATGAGCACAATCTTCAATTACAACAATGCCCCTGTCTCTGGCTATCTCTAGAATGCTGTCAATCCGGCACGGTGTTCCAAAAATATGTGTTGCCAGGATAACTTTGCTGCGCATGGTAATCCTTTTTAATATTGCTTCCGGATCAATATTAAAAGTCCGGGGATCTATATCTGCCGGTACGGCAATAAGCCCTAACGAATTAATAATACCGATTAAATCCTTAAGCGTATAAGCCGGAATAATAACCTCGTCTCCTTCTTTTAGCCCTAATGAGGCGAGGATAAACCGCATGCCTTGCCTTCCGGACCCTAGAGCAATGGCGTGCTTAACTTTAATATAGTCCGCAAATATGTTTTCCCAATTGCTAATTAACTCTGGAGATCTATCTTTCACTCTATTCCACTTCGGTATTAATATTTGAAGTTCTCCGTTAACAATATGTGCAGCGCGCCGAGGAATCATATTATAAAATTATCCTTTAATATTTTTAATCTCTACTGCGTGGTGCCCCGGGATTTGGAAGCGGTTTGTTTTTGTTTTGATGTCACAGGGGTTGCAATCTCCGAAGTTGCTGCAACGTCTAAAAGCATCCCTTATCTTGAAAGAATGGTCCATCAGGTTACCGATGGGATTACAACCGTGGTAAAGATCGCGATGGCACTTAAAGACATTGCCAAGGGGATCCAAAATTAATTCCGAGGTGCGGCAAAGGCATCTTTTCTTTTTCAGACTGTAAACGGCTTGCGGATAATAATAATTCCCGGATACTTTCCCATCAAATACGCCAAGGAACTCCTTGGTTCTAAAGTCTATCCCTGAATTACGACATTTCTTCTTTGCCTCTAATATCTTTATCTTGATCCTGGGATGGAGTATGGAAAAAATCCCGATGCTGAATCCGGCACGCTGCATCTTAAGTACTTTCTTTATAATAACGCTCAAATCCATATATGCAGGATGGTAACTGACTCTAATATTAGGGTAAGGTGCGCCCCTGCTTAGCCTCACGGGGTCTATATTATCAATGAATTCATCTATATCAAAAGAGAGGTTCGTCAAAATATCTATATTCAGGCTTTTCTTGATATGTTTAATTATCCAAACGAAATCGGGATGCAAACTCGGCTCTCCTCCTTGCAACGTAATCGGTAAATCTTCAGGGCAGGATAAGCGATTCAGCCCCAAAACCCACTCTCTCCCTGGAATAGTTTGCTTTTTATATCTACGGATACCTCCGTAGAAATTTATACAATAATCGCACCTCAAGTTGCATGCCAGTGTCAAAAAACAGGCTATGTAATTATAACGCAAGGGAATTTTTATATTTTTTAAAGCGCTTATTCGTTGGGAGTTATGCGTCGAAACCATTGCTTGCCTCAATCCTTTGTTCAATTCTGTATATTGCTCGGTTTGCGATCAAGCTATATTCTATCTAATCGATAAAGAATAGACGTCAAATGTTTCCAGCGGGGCTTGCCGAAACGAAATATAAAACGGCAAAAGTCCCCAATCATGAGAATAGAATCCGGCGTGAAACCTGCGGTTCTGAAGAACTACACTGCTTTTATAACAAAACCTATCTATTAAATTTTTATCGTAATCGGAGTCCCGGAATTCTCTGGAGCAGACTTTATTAATAACAGCGGGAAGGACGGGTTCAGATGGCGAAATGAAAATAAGGTCTTGCATTTTGTCTGAATCTTCACTGATTTTGATATCCAAAATAGCGGGGTAATACTTATAAAGATAATAGGCATACCCCCACGATAAATACGGATAATAAGAAGCGGGGCAGAAATATACCTCTTTATCCAAAAACTGCGGTTTTTTCTTAAGGGAAGTGACGAAATCACGATAAGCGCCCGCAAAATGGTAGTCTCCTATGGCTAAAATCGTAGAAATAAGAACGGTAATTAAAACCGAGGCCAAGACAGATTTATTTAATCCAGGCGTAAAAAAAATCTTGTTCGCAGTTAACTCTTTATAGATAAGCAGAAACATCGGCGGAAATAGCAATAGCACAAAGCGCGCCGCAATAAACAGAACGGGAATAATAAAGACCAAAGATATAAGAAACCACAAAGATAAAAATAACGTCTCCTTATCATAGGATTTTCTAAATAAAGATAACAATCCCAATTTGACTATTACGAATATTATAAAAAGCGACGAGGTAAAAAGAAACGCCAAGGAGAACCTTTCAATATTAGAATATCCGATAAACGGCTCCTTTATTAAAAACGGACACAGACCGACGGGAAGCGATAATAGCATTAAAAACATATTATTTTTATTACGTAAAAGGTGCGGAATCAAAAATAAACTGATGATCGAGGTACCGGTGATAAAGCTCAAACAGGCAAATACCCTTATTGGAATTCTGCTGATAAAAGAGACCTCTTTAAGTCTTAGGGATAAGACCGAAAGGAAATAAGCATGTTTATAGAATATAATATTGTGGATAATCCCTAGGAAAAATATGGACAGGGGGATAGTCAGAAGTAAACAATAACGCTTCTTTGAAAATATCAAAGCATAAATGAACATCAGCAAAATAACTATAAAACCGGAATATTTAATTAAAGTTGCTATCCCTGCTAAAGCTATTGAGAGAAATAACAGACGTTTATTATTCCTGTCTGCTCCATAGATAAAAGCGGCAAGGGCGGTAAGGAAAAAAGACAGTAAAGGTATATCCAGCATGATATTATGCGATGCAAGCAGGAAGGCCGGAGTTAGAACCAAAAATAACGTCGGTAAAATACTTTTTCCGGTAAATCTTAACGATAGAAGATACATTGAGATTATTGTCAGTAAAGAAAACGGCAGAAAGAAAAGATGTAGCCATACTTCCTGCTCGCCAAGGAATCTAATTATAGGGGCATAGTAATACCCCATAAAAAGGGGGTTATCCCCTATTACCAGCGGCTTATCGATAAAATCCTCCCCTATTGCTTCCGCAATCCTGGCAGTAAATTTATCTTCGAGCGGCACATTAATAAAATTTTTATTCACTGCCCTTGCAATCCCGATGGTAAAGGGGTCATCTATATGAAAGGCCTTATTAAGAAAAAGAGAATTATAAAAGATGAACGGGATTATTAAAAAGATAAGATATTTATACGCCCGCCATGACGGATATAATCTATTCAGTTTAGAGCCCATCTTCTAAGTTCGTATATAAGATTACGCTTTGCGGCGCTATTACGTCTTTTAAGTAACCTTTAACCTTAAGCCGGTCTTCTGTCATAACCAAATTTTTATGAGGCGCGGAAAAACCAGACTTACTATAAACATACCTTTTAAAGTCTAAATCCGCATTTTTCCATTCAATCAAAAACTTTTGTTCGATATCTGAAGCATTAACAATAAATAAAGAGTATTTGTTTTCATATTCGGTACAGGCGGCTTTTAACATACCGACAGGAGATACGCTGGTCTTCAATACCCTTGAGCCGGATTTTACATATCTGGTAAACAATCGATAAAGATAAAAGACAGGAAAGGGCTGCCAATTTCTATCCTTATAAGCCCATAAACCGATATTCATCATCTTGCCTCCTCCGGGATTAATTTCGTCAATTAAGCGGATATGATGAAGGCACCATAAGGAAGCGGCTGCAACGCCTGAATTCAGCGCCTCAATGCATAAATAGGCAGTATATATTCCATATTCGTAATTTTCTATAAGACTATTGGTGCGTGGTCCGAAATCGTAACCGCGAAACCCAAATTCACACAGGAAAAACGGTATGTCTCTCTTGGCAAAAGAAGCCCTTTTAATGATACCTAAGCGGTCCGTAAAATAATCTGATATCAGGCGCATATCGCGCGGGGAGAAATAGGCATGCGAGCTAAAACTATCAGCGGTTACGTATAGGGAACGCACGGATTCGCTAAACCATTCTCTGGATTCGACTTCATCCGAAGCAATAATTTTAACGGCCAACCCTCTTTCTTTCAAGCCCCTCTTTACCAGACGGTGAATTTGGACGTAGTTTTCAAAGGGCACCTTCTTTAACCAGCCGTAGGTAAGTTCCGGCTCATTGGTAAGCGTCCAAAACTGAATACAGTTATAACCTTTTTCTTTAATTAAATATTCCAGGAGTTTTAAGACCGCCCTTGTGCTGCCTTCTATATTTTTCCAGGGAGATTCTTCCAGCCAATCAACATTTACCAAAATAACCCTGGTTCCCGTCTTCTGGTAAAAATTTAATGTTTTATATAAACTCCGCATCTCATCGCTATCCCAGGTAAAAGTCTTATAATCGATACCGGGATTCCAGGTCTCCCACGGAACGAAAATCCGGGTAAGAGGCAACCGCATGCCTTCGATACGTTCAAAATTTAATCTTATATCCTGCTCATCTACCCCGGCTTCCCTATTCTCTTTAGTCCACAGCCAGGGTAGGGTTTCAACGCCAAAACCATAAAAATATTTATTTAACGCTACTCGTGTGTCTACTCTGATATTTACGAATCTGGAATTTTCTGCAAATGCCCCCGAAAAGACAATAAAAGAAAGCCCGAGCAAGCACAGTAAAATTCTATAGGAACCGCCCCTTTTATTTATCATATATTCAATCAGCGTGAAGTGTCTTTTTAGGATTTATACATAAATAATAAATTTTTCTCTTCCCCACGACATAATCTAAAGT
>CAYOMI010000038.1:0-11156 GCA_964405005.1 uncultured Planctomycetales bacterium
CTTTTTGGCTCCTCGTCCCTTTTCCCTTTCAAACGTAATCCTATTTCTAACAACGAAAAAATAAGTACTAAACTAAGTAGGATAAGAAACAATTTTGGTCTTAATTCCGCAAGTTTCACAGATTAAATCCTATAAATAAAGAGGCAATTTCTCTCTAAAATTAAATAAAGATAATTTTTTATAAACGATATCCTCTCAAAATCTTATCCCGGCAACCCGTACGGAAGTTTATATGCGAGCGTAAATCATTCACGTTCTTGCCGCAGTATTTCAGGCAATAGTTGCACCATTCATGGTTCGGCCCTTTAACCAGGGAACTGCGCAGGTGCTTGTAGTTGGCTCCATTCCAGATTGTTTCAAAATCTGCCTCACCCAAATAACCGAAATGTCCACCGGCATAACAACACGGCAACACTGAGCCTTCATTCTCGATATAACAATATTTCCACGGGTCACTGCATAAGGGAATCTTGCCGTATTGGCTATCTACCCCAAAGTAAAGGGGCAGTCGCAATCTGAAATTTAACTTTTTGGCCAGTTCTTCTGCTTTTTTAAAACTCTCGTTGGTAACTTCCTGCTTGAAGAAACAGGATAGCTTTAAATGCGACAGATTAAATATAGTTAGATAATTACAAATTACCTCATCTACGCCTAAACCGGCTGCGAATTCCACGAAATCAGGCAGATTTTCAATATTCAAAGTATTGATAAGAAAAATCAGGCTTACGCTGGGATGACTCTGGTCTTTACGCATCGAGACCAGGCGCTTTATATCGGATACGATCTGGTCAAAGGTATTCATCTTTGTTAATAATCTGTGCAACTGGCTATTGGAAGCGTGGAGCGATACCAATATTGCTGTCTTGGTTTTTGTCAGGCGGGTTAAAACTTCATTATTGAGGAGGGGCGTTCCGTTGGTGGTATATACCTTATTTATATCGGGGTTTTTTTCATTCACATAATCAAGAAAGGCTTGTATATCCGGCATCAAAAGCAATTCTCCGAATCCGCAGAAATTAAGGTATCTTACTTTAGAAATAACCGAACGCAATCTCGGCTCAAAGAAATCTTTATAGCTTTCCAGTGAAAAAAGCTTTGGCTTTCCGCCTAAACAAAAAATACATTTTGCATTACATTTGTAATGCGCTCCTATACCGATCCCCTCGGGCATTGATTCTAATGTTATTTTGCCCATTGCGTATTCAAAATCATTAAGAATAAGGTTTTTCTCCCGGACAGAAACCTTGGCTGCGCTCTCTGCAACCTTTTTATTCACGGAATTAATTATGCTTTCTTTAAGTTCCCTGATCTGTTTTTCTTTAAGTTCGGGGGTCATGCGGCATAACCTTAATTAGTCAAGGCCCTTTCTAAAATAGGAAAGACAATGCAAACTAACCAGCAATGGCAATTACCTTTTTCGATAAAAGTTCTTATATTCTGTGCCTTTTCAGACATCCAAAGACGGTCGAATTTTTCTTCTCTCACGTTGCCGATAAATCTATCTTTAAGATGGGGGCAGAAAAATAAATCGCCGTAAGGATCAAACATCGCAAATTTAGCCCCCGCAATACATTTTTTAAAGAACCGCTGAGGGCTGGTTTGGTATTTTACAAGATTGGACCAATAGTAAAGTTGCGAAATTAAACTCTTGTTTTTAATTTTATCCATTGCATAAAGCAAGTTCTGCTGATCCGTTCCGCTAATGATATCTTTGATTATTTGTATTATTTCTTTTTCGGCGAGATTAAGCTCTGCCGGCGTCCAGATGAATTTGTCCCGTGCTTCCTTAGGAACGACAAACTGCGCAAAGAAATCAAGCCCTTCGTTATCGGCGAATTTTTTAGCACGGGACAATTGGTCTATATTATAGGGGGTAAGGGTAAAGGTCACGGAAAGCTTTACCCCGGGCAACTCTTTTTTGCAGCACTGGATGGTCTTATAGAGCGCCGAGAAGGCACCCTTGGTTCCCCTGATTTTATCGTGCTCTTCGCCGGTACCGTCAAGGGAACTCCCCAGCCACAGGGACTTGGGTTGAAATCTGTCTAATATCTCTTTGGTCTTTGTCACTATTGCTTCGGTATTAATCCCGTTGGTAAGTATTCCTATGGAACTCTGAGGTAATTGTTTGGTGAAAAGCCCGCATAGATTAACGATATCGTTTCTAATAAACGGCTCCCCTCCGGAAAGAACCACGACTTTTGAATTTTTAAGAAAGCGGGATTCTTCTACAAAACGTTTAATTTCATTCAGGGAAAGCTCCTTACGACCGGGGTCAGGGGACCTTTTCTTGTAATCCCATAAATCACACATAATACATTTGCTGTTACAATCATAGGTTAATTCGATATGAAGCTCTTCCGGGCCTTCTTTTGGTTTGATCAAACAGCCGTTTAAGTAGCCTATCTTTTTCTCAACGAAATCGTTAGTCTTTTCTATGATCCTATCAATCATAGAAAAATTTGAATTTTCATCTTCAACATCAAATAACAAGCTTTTATAAAGCGCATCTAATTTATTTGCGCACTTAAGCCAGTCGTATTTATTTTCTACTAACTGCCTTGCATTGATGGCGAGTCTTTGCCTTAGCTTATCGTCTCTAAAAAGCCGCACTACCTGTCTGACAAATTGTGCCGGTGTATTAGCGATTAAAATTTCTTTTTCTGGCTGGGCATCGATTCCGCAGGAGCCGACTTTCGTAGAAACGACGGGAACCCCTGCCGCCATAGCTTCCAAAACTTTTCCCTTTATGCCTGCGCTTAGGCGGATACTGTTTACGAATATAGCCGCTTTATCTAAATAAGGTTTTACGTCTTCGACTTCTCCTATCAGGACTACATTCTTTTCTTTAGCCAGATTTTGTACCCTTGGAGAAGGCCCCGAGCCTACGATTAAAAACTCTGCATCGGGTATCCTCTTTCTAATCTTGGGGAATATTTTCTTTACAAAATAGACCACGGCGTCCTCGTTGGGGTAATGACGGTAGTGGCCTACAAATATCAACTTTTTTAACCGCTGAGATTTATTCCGTTCAAAAGAAAAATGTTTTAAATCCACGCCCGTCGGTACTAAATTTATACCGCTATGAGGAAAGAATGTTCGAAGAACATGTTCGTCTTCTTTGGAAAGAGTGACGACCTTATCAAGTTTTTTAAAATACGAGGCGTGGAAATGGATTCTTTTTAATTTGTCAAAGAAGGACCACAGGAAATTGCCGTTTCTCCTGTAATAAGACTTGGCCGGGACAAGGATGCTAATATCGTGCTCGGTGTAAATGACAGGGACGTGTCTAAGGTCATCTATGAGATATAACAATTCATTTGACTCTATATGTATGGCGTCTAGCGGCCGCGTTTTTTGGATTTCTTTAAGCCGGTGTGCCATTTCCTGGTTATAGCTATAAGCAATCTTATAGCGGTCTGGGTAGAATACTCTTGCATTAAAAGCAAACTCCAGGGGGTTGGGGTATCTTGCGTGTACGGTATAAATTTCGCTAAATACCTCTTTTAGTTTGGGGATGTATTTTAGTTCATCTTCGTGGTCAATCAAACTGAGTAAAATAAAGTTGTACCTGTCAGACAGCAACTTAACCAAGGTATGGATTCTTATCTTGCCGCCCGCATTAAGAGGGTAAGGCAGAAAGCGGGAAACAATCAAAACATTGGGTTTTCCTCCTTCTGGATGTTTAAAACCTCTTCTTACAAAATTTCTATAATAAAGCATGGGTCTATTGAATATTTTTGTATCTATATCAACGGCAAATCTTCTTTCAAAGAGCCGATGCAACAAGGTTTGCGGAAGATACTTTAATGCCCAGAAAAAACCCTTTAGAAAAACTGTTTTATTGCGATAGAGATGGCCGGGAAGAAGGTTCAGGTGGTTCCTTAAAATTTGGCCCTCAGTGATATTCTTCCAGGTGAATAAAAGTTCGTTCTTTATCTCTTTGGGCCGCTCGTAAGTGAGGGTCGCCCTCCCCTTATGATACATGAGGCTACGGGGTTCATAAATAACCTCCAGCCCTCTTTTCCAGGCGCGATAGGAAATATCGATATCCTCCCAACAATTTGGCCTGTAAATTTTCTCGAATCCTCCCAGCCAGAGAAAATCTTTTTTACGGAATACCATCGCCCCGCCGATTGCGAATATCGAAGGCGAAGCCCGATTGACTTTATCTCCGTTGCCGGTTTCCGCTTCATTCCATAATCTGATATAACCCTCTTTAAAATACCCCATATGCATACCCCAAATAAAAGTTTCTTTATCCCAACCATAAAGTTTAGGGGTAACGGTAAATACATTTTCTCTTTGAAGATGAACGAGCAGGGGCGCAAGAAAATCTTTGGTTAAGATAATATCGTTGTTTATCAAAACCACGATTTCGTTCTTTGCTGCTTTAATGCCGCGGTTACAGGTAAATCCAAATCCCCTGTTTCTTTTATTCCGTAACAAATTAACTGCGGGAAAATGTGTTTTGATAAAATCAATGCTCCCATCCGTACTGCCGTCGTCCACCACCAGCACTTCGTTTTCTCCGTCTTGAAAGCCCTCCGCATTAAATATAGAAGGGAGACATTCCTTAAGAAGCGCTACGCCGTTATAATTAGGAATGACTATGCTTACCTTTGTTTCTTTTATATCCTCAAAAGGAAGGTTTTTCCTTTTCGGCGTGGTAATCTTTAGCAACGGTTTAAAGATAACCCAGCTTATATACTCGAATAGGAAAGATAAACTTAAAATAATAAACACCGGGGTTAAAAGAACGCAAATAGTAAACCAAAGAAGCTGACTTAATTTGCTTCTGCTTATTTTCAGGAATTCTCTGGCGTTCCAAATTATTGTCCATAACGGACGCAAGATAAAACGAAACCCTTCCGAATTATAGATACTATTTAGTTCTTCCTTATGAGCGGCGAGTTCCTTCTCTCTGTTTTGCAGTTGCTCTCTGAATTCCCTTTCTTTGTTCTGCAACTGCTCCCTAAATTCTTTTTCTTTCTCCCGAAGGAGATTTTCTTTGCTGACAATTTCCTCCTGGCGGTACTTAAGTTGTTCGGATAACTTCTTGAGTTCTTCTTTATGAACGGCGAGATCTCTTTCTTTGCCCTGCAGTTGCTCTTCGAATTCTTTCACTCTCTCCTGAATGGTATTGAGGTGTCTTTGGATTTCCTGCCGTAATTGTCCTATCAAAACGTCCTTCTCTATAAGCTGGCCGTCTTTGATGAGAACCTCTTCCATATGAAATTCAAGCAACTTGGAAATATTAGAAAGCTCTTCTTTGTAGGATTTAAGCTCTAATTCTTTTTCTGTAAACTGCGCTGTATTTTCTTCTATAGTAATTACTTTCGCGGCTAATTCTTCGGCTAAACGAGATAATTCTTCCCTAAGGGCATTGTTTTCTGCCCTGTTCTCTATAAGTTGGCCTTCCTTACCGACGACTTCCTCCTGGCGGTGCTTAAGCTGTTCGGAAAGATTCTTAAGGTCGTCCCTATAAGTGGTAAGTTCCTTTTCTTGGGCAATGAGCTGGCTGTCTTTGAGGAGAATTTCGTCCATGCGGGACTTAAGCTGGCCGGAGAGAATAAAAAGTTCTTCTTTGTGGGAGTTAAGCTGGCCGGAGAGAATAGAAAGTTCTTCTTTGCGGGACTTAAGCTGGCTGAAGAGGGTTTGTAGTTCGTCTTTATAAGCCGCCAGTTCATTGTTTTTGTCTTGGAGAATGGTGAGGTTCTTTTGGATTTCCTGCTGGAGTTGCTTAATCTGGGCGTCTTTGTCAATAAGTTGACCGTCCTTGACGAGAACCTCTTCCATGCGGTGCTTAAGCTGTCCGGAGAGATTCTTAAGTTCGTCCTTGTAAATATTCAGCTCCTTTTCTCCCTCCCGAAGGAGCTTTTCTTTGTTGAGTATATCTTCTTGCCGAGCGCCGATCTCTTTGGAAAACCTATCTTTATCCTGATTCAATTGATGAGAAGTTTTAGTTAATGCTTGTTTAAGGTTTAGCGTTTCTTTTGTGCGAGATTTTATTTGGCTGGACAAATCGGCCAATTTGTTACGGGTATCTGCTATTTCTTTCTCCTTTTGAGTAATTTCTTTAAGTCTTTCTGCCAATTCTTTGGAAGTTCTGTAAAATTCGCTATTTGCATGTTTCTGGTCCTCGGCCATTTCGTTAAATTTTTTTATTAATATATCATTTTCATAATTAATGAGTTTGCGCATTTCTTCAAATAAATCCGAGATGACTTCTTGTGCTATTCCTAGATCATGGGTTTTTATCAACTTTAAAATTACTTCGGGCATTATGGAATAAATTTTGCCACAGGCTTCTACAGAGTTTTTTACCGTAAAATATCCGTTCCCTATTAAAGAACTACTCAATTTGTGGGGATAATGTTTGGCCAGAAATAATAACCGGTTTCTTTCTATATAATGCCGGGCGAATTCCTCGGTGGCGGTGCCGTGAAACTTATGATGAACAATGCTATTCGGCACAAATACCAGCTTATATTTCCTTTGTCTTAATCTTAAAGACATATCCACATCTTCGCCGTAGATGATAAAGTCTTCATCAAACAAGCCGACCTCCAAAAGCGCATCTTTCCTGTAAAGCACAGCGGCACCGCATAAACTAGACACCTCCTCTAAAACTTTATATCTGTTTCTGTCCTGGCCTGCCCCGCGCTCTCCCCAGTAGAAATTAGGCAGTTCGTAATGAGCGGCGTTTTGAACCTTGCCAGCCAAATTTAATATTTTACTGCCTACCGCGGCAATCTTCTTGTCTTTAGAAATAACTTTTATCAGTTCAATCAGCCAATTTCTATTCAATACTATATCGTTGTTTACTAAAGCGGCGTATTCCGCCTCTGATGCCTCTATCCCTAAGTTAACGCCTTTGCAATAATTATTGATGTCGTTTTTGATAATCTTGACCTTGGGATAATTCTTTCTCACAAACTCTATTGACTTATCCGTAGAAACATTATCAACAAAAATGACCTTAAGGTTATCTTTGGGATAATGCAGGTGAAAGATAGAATCAAAGAGGTCTTTAAGGTGCCTCTTGCCGTTAAAATTTACGGTAATGATGCTTACTGCGGGATAATTATCTTTCATATTAACCTCCTGCTGATTTTTTATGACGAGGGAAGTTTTTGCTTCCAGCAATGCTCCAAATATATTGTTCCGTGGTCTTCTCCTAAAAAAGACATTTTAAAAACAGCAGCCTTATGTTTATAAAATAGGGGGGCTCCTTTGGTTTTTCCCCATACGCCTACTGATAAATAATAATCGCCGGTAAGCAAAGGAATCTTTGGGTAAATTAAATAAACTGTTTCTTTTTCTAATTTTTTAGATGCGCCGTGGCAGTAGATATCATCGCTACGGAATATCCCCACCCATAAATAGTAATCCCGCGGCCTCTTCAGAAATTTAAATTCTAATTTTATCTTAAAGTCCTCGCCGGTATTAAAAACACTCTTTGAATTACCGGTAGAATCCAAGAGCTCAAGCGAAGACATTTCAATATCAGAAGAGGTTTTATCCTGGCATTGGCGGCTTAAATCAAAAAATGTCGTCGTTTTTTTTGTTTGTAATATTTTAAATCTCTCCCAGATACAATGCGGTTCCCATCTATATCTCAAATTTAATAACTGGCCGCTGTTATTTTTACCGATAATTTCAAATTTATAAAAACCTGCGTGATAATCGTAAGCCCAAATTTCATCTTTATCCCAGATGGCGGTTGAAAAACGATACCTTCCCGGCTCCAGGCATAAAGATTCATACTCGATCCCGAAAAACCCTTCTCCTTTATTAAGTTTGTCTATTTTGCGGCCGTCAAATGATGTATTCGGACCATGGCAATAAACGCCGTCTTCGCGAAATATCGCTACTCCGAAATGGGGCTCTTTAACCTCTTGGTCCGCAATAAAGCGCGCCTTAAGCCGTATTTTCTCCCCGCTCTTAAATCTATTTGCCTGCTTTCCGCGGGAATTATAGGTCTTGACTTCGACAATCCTGACTTCCTTGCTCCCTTCTCTTTTTTCCCAGAATCTTTTATCCGCCCACCACCTTAATCCGCCGTACCTGCGCTGAAATGTCTCGGAAAGTTTCTTCTCCTTTAATAGTTCTAAGTAGTGAGCAGTTACTTTTTGAAGCGGGCCCCTTTCAACGATTTCTCCGTTTTCTAATAAAAATACCTCATCGCAAAGCCGCTCAATAACATCTAAACTCTGGCTGGTAACAACCATAGTTTTACCTTGTTTTTTAAACTCGCCGATCTTATCAAAACATTTTTTTTGGAATGAAACATCGCCTACGGAAAGTATCTCGTCTATCAAAAAGATATCAAAATCCACGTGGACAGCCACGCTAAATCCCAGGCGCACGTACATCCCTTTGGAGTATGTCCTCAATGGGGCATCCAAAAAGCTGTCTAATTCAGAAAACTCCATAATGCTTGGGTATTTCTTATTTATCTCATCGCGGCTCATCCCGAGAATAGAACCATTAAGATAGATATTTTCTTTTCCCGTAAGTTCCTCCTGGAAACCAGCCCCTAAGGTAAGCAGGCTGGAAACCCGGCCATTAATCTTGGCCTCACCTACGGTAGGGGTGGAGATACCGGCAAGGATATTAAGGAGGGTGGTTTTTCCTGCGCCGTTCCTGCCGATTATCCCGATTACTTTGCCTTTTTCGACTTCCATATTTATGCCCTTTAATGCCCAGAATTCGGTTGTAATCTTGTGCCCCGGAAAAGAAGAAAAGAACCCTTTACCCGTCTTGTCCTTCTGATAAGTTAAAATAAATCTTTTACCGATATTTTTTAATATAATTGCTTCCATTTATAATAGGTCAAAAAAGCGCGGTTCATATTTTTTAAAGACCGAAAGCCCGATAAGAAATACCGCCACACAGACTATAACTGTCCAGATTGTCAAACCAAGAATACTTACTCCTGCGGGCAGGATTGTTGTATATCCCTTAAAAAACACTATCCTATAGAGGGTAAACAAACCCGCAAATGGATTAAGCATATAGAGTTTAAAAAACCTCTCTGAAATATTAGCTACAAGTGTTAAAGAATAGAATACCGGACTAAGATAAAACCAGGCCGTCATCCCTATCTCCACTATATACTTTATATCCCGCAGGATAACCTGAAGAGACGATACGATAAGGGCAAGCCCGATAGTAAAAATTGTCTGAATTAAAATGATAAGCGGCAACAAAAAAATCAATATCGTAAATTGCACTCTAAGTAAAAACAGGAACAGAATCATAACAAGAAGGGCAGGGAGGAAGTTAATCAGGTTTGCCAAGACAACAGAGACCGGGATAATCTGGCGGGGGAAATAGGTCTTTTTTATCAATTCGCGGTTGCTAACGATACTGTCAACTGCAGCAAAAACCGAAGAAGAAAAATACGCCCAGGGGAAAACAGCCGTCATCAGATAAATAAAAAACGGGTAATTCTCTATGCTGGCTTTCATAACATCGGAAAAGATAAATTTGAAGATGAAAACTATGGTGAGCGGAACGAGAATCGACCATAAAAATCCCAAGGCAGGATTCCTATAGCGGACCTTGATGTCGTTTACAGCGAGATCCCCGATTAAATGGCGGTATTGAATTAAGACCCGAATCTGCTTTATTATATAATGCATATTTAAACCATACCGCTAATCCTGTCTGCTATGCCCTTGCCTTCCAAAATCACATCTTCCATTGACATATAACGCCAGGAGCCGTAACGGCCGCAAGAGATAATATTATTCCTGTTCAAAAAGCCCAGAATATTTTTTCTTGTCGGAGTATAATTCTTATCATAAATCGGATAACCGTATTTTATATCATTTATATCTTGCGCACATATCCTGTCCCCTTCAGTTAATAGACCCGTCTTTTTTAAGTCTTTTATAATACGAGGAGTAATTTTATTTTTAACGACGGGCTTGTCTTTAGAATAAGCGACTTCTACGTATAAAGAGCTTTTATCCTTCGGCGCAAGACAAGAGGAAAAATTATGAGGAAAGCCTACCCTGAAAAAACGGACGTCTTTTTGAGGAAAATAAATCCAGTGTTTTTCTGAAGTGTTCTTTTTGGGGAGCCCCAGATTTAAATTAAAAATAGAATTCCATCTTAATCTTTTAAATAAATGCTGGACCTGTTTGGGCAGACCTTTGACTAAAAAGGGCATCTCGGGTAAGGGGATTGTAGAAACCAGGTAATCAAATCTTTCCCTGGCCCCGGAGGCTAACTTTATCTGTCTCTTTTCAAGGTTGATTTCTGCAACCGGACAATCTGTGTGTATATTTTTTAACTGATTTGCGAAGGATGAGGACAGAGAAGATATCCCGCCTTCTTTAGGATACCAAAAGCGGGCATTATAACCAAATTGCCTGTGGCTTTCTTTGATTGTCCCTTCGATTATTTGATTTAGAGACGGTACCGGAATGAACCCGTCGAGCCATTCGCAGGTCAACTCCTGCGGAGGCACGGTCCAGAATTTGGTATTATAGGGGATCATGAAGTATCGAGATATCCCCTTGCCGAAAGTATGGTTTATCCAATCTAAAAAATTCAGACTGTTTTTATTATGCCCGTTTCGGGAAATCTGAATAAATCCGAGGAGACAATTTTTGATAACCGGGGAGGGAAAGCCGTAAAGATTAGCCTGGAAGGGATAACGGCTATACCTGCCAAAAGAGTAAACCCAGGCGCTTCTTTGGTGTTCGACTAAATTATTCTTAAGCAGGCTCTTGATTAAATTGAAAGTATAGCGGTGTTTAAAATGCAGCAAGTGGCCGTCGTAGTCAAAGGTAAAGCCGGCGATATTTTTGGAGCGGCAGAGGCCTCCGGCTTCGGACTCCTTCTCAAAAATTTGGCAAGC
Source organism: uncultured Planctomycetales bacterium (assembly GCA_964405005.1). Taxonomy (GTDB): domain Bacteria; phylum Omnitrophota; class Gorgyraeia; order Gygaellales; family Profunditerraquicolaceae; genus CAYOMI01. Next base: position 10,874 of record CAYOMI010000038.1, read on the forward strand.
TATGCCTTTTTTCCTTAGATGCCAGGCAGTGCTTAAACCGGCTAAACCCGCACCTAAAATAACGATTCTTTTTTTAGCCACCGTATATTCCTTACCCGGGTCGCCTGCGCTCGACTCCGCGAGATACCTCTACCTCTGGTGGTTTTTCTGGGTAACAATCTAACCATATTTTAGCGGAGGAGTGTTTTGGCTATTCTTTTTAATTGGCGGGCCCGACGAGATTTGAACTCGCGATCTTCAGATCGACAATCTGACGTGCTAAACCAGGCTGCACCACGGGCCC
>CAYOMI010000039.1:0-11050 GCA_964405005.1 uncultured Planctomycetales bacterium
GTCTATTATAAGTGAGGACAAAACTTATGGAGTGCTAGCGAACATAAGTTTTATGTCCGAACTTATCCCGCCAGAGGCGGGAGATCATAGAAGGAGGTGATTTAAATGAAGGATAACGCAATTCAGGTCAGTCGCATTTACAAGATTGATGGAGACTCTAAGCTTAAGGCATTTGTGGATATTTCTTTGGATGGCGTAGTGATAAAAGGTTTACGTATTGTTGACGGCAGCAAAGGTTTATTTGTAAGCATGCCCAGACACCAAGGTAAAGACGGTAAATGGTACAGTACCGTCTATCCCACTACAGAAGAGATAAACAAACAATTAAGCGAGGCGATATTGGCTGCTTACCAGGAGTAACAATTTAGGGATACTCCTTTGGTCAAGCAAGGGGGTATCCCTATTTTAAGGGGCGACTTAAATGAATAACATTTATCTAGTCGGTTTTATGGGAACGGGAAAGACCTGTGTGGGCCAGGAATTAGCCAAGAGAAATAAATGTCAGTTTGTGGACTTGGATGATTTAATCGCATTTCGGGAAAAAAGAACGATTGCCGATATTTTTGCCAAAAACGGCGAGCCCTACTTCCGCCGCATAGAACAGCAGGTTTTAAAGGAAGTTGCAAAAGAGAAAAATTTTGTGATTGCCTGCGGAGGTGGAATTGTCATTAATCCAGACAATATTACAACAATGAAGGAGACAGGAACAGTTATTTGTTTAACTGCCTCCCCGGATGTAATTTTAGAGAGAACTTCTGGCTACACTCATCGGCCCCTTTTAAATGTAACTGATCCTAAAAAACAGATAGAGCTATTGCTTAAGTTACGCGCACCTTTCTACGCCCGGGCAGATAAAACTATCGATACCTCCAGGTTATCTATAGAAAAAGTAGTAGAGAAAATTTTAAAGTTATTCGTCAAGAAACCAAAAGAGAAGACAAAAGAAAAATTTATAAAAAAATCAAAAACCAAAAAGAAAAAATGAATCGTTTTGAAGCCTTTGTGGCTTTAAATTTGATTGGCGATATTGGAAGCATCCGTTTACATAAATTGCTTTCCTATTTCGAAAAACCAGAAAAAATTTTAAATGCTTCCCAAGAAAAACTTACGCAAATCTTAGGTATGGGAGAAAAATTAACCTCACGGATAAATTCTTTTAAAAAGGAAGACTTAAATAAAGAACTTGATTTGATTAAAAGACTTAACTTACAGATTGTAACCCTTGATGACAAAAATTATCCTGCGAATTTAAAGAATATTCCTGACCCCCCAATAGTTCTTTATATAAAAGGTGAAATAAAAAAAGAAGATAATAATAGTATTGCTATTGTGGGTAGCCGTAGAGCCTCCTTTTATGGGCTTTCCAGTACAGAGAATTTTGCCCGAGAGTTATCAGAAAGAGGTTTTACTATTATTTCCGGGATGGCGCGGGGAATAGACACTCAAGCACACAAAGGAGCATTAAAACAAAACGGCCGTACATTGGCGGTAATGGGTAGCGGATTTAATTATATTTACCCCCCTGAGAATAAAGAATTATCCGAAGAGATTTCCCAGAACGGTGCGGTGATTTCCGAGTTTCCGATTAACACAAAACCCCTTAAGCAGAATTTTCCCCAGCGTAACCGGGTAATTAGTGGATTAAGTTTAGGTGTTTTGGTTGTGGAGGCAGCCAGAAATAGCGGCGCTTTAATCACTGCAGATTTTGCTTTAGAGCAAGGAAGGGAAGTTTTTGCTTTACCGGGAAAGGTAGATTCTCAGAATTCCTACGGTACAAATGGATTAATCAAACAGGGAGCAAAACTGGTTTCCTGCGTTGAGGATATTGTGGAAGAATTTAATTGGAGATTAACTAGTAATAAAGCCAAGACAGGAGAGAAAATAGAAGATAATTTAAATCTTTCAATAAATGATGAAGAATCACGTTTATATAATCTTGTTTCTCATGAGCCAATCATCTTGGATGATATTGCCGAAAAATTAAATCTTGATATTTCCCAAATATCCGATATACTCTTAAAATTGCAACTTAAGAAACTGGTAAGAGAATTACCGGGAAAACAATTTGTCCGAATCTAAGATGGCTACAAAAGGAAAAAATCTAGTTATAGTTGAGTCTCCCACGAAAGCCAAAACCATTGGTAAAATATTAGGAAGCGATTTTTCTATCGTTTCTTCTATGGGACATCTTATTGACCTGCCCGAGAAAGAATTAGGAGTGGATATCGAAAAAGGTTTTAAGCCTCACTATGTAGTTATAGAAGGAAGGCAGAAGGTTTTAACTAATCTTAAAAAAGAGGCAGAAGGGAAAGAGGCAGTTTATATTGCTACTGATCCCGATAGGGAAGGAGAGGCTATTGGTTGGCATATAAAGGACAGGTTATTTAAAGAAAAGAGAGTTTTGCGAGTGACTTTTCATGAGATTACGCCCACGGCTGTATCCCAGGCTTTTAAGAAGCCGCGGGATTTTGACCTTAAAATGGTTGAGGCTCAGGCTGGCCGCAGGATTTTAGATAGAATAGTGGGTTATTTTTTAAGTCCATTGCTGTGGAAGAAGGTTGTGCGGGGTTTGAGTGCAGGAAGAGTTCAGTCCGTCGCTTTACGGTTAATCGTTGAGCGGGAAAAGCAAATAAAAAGTTTTATTCCCCAAGAATACTGGGAGATTGAGGCAGAACTGATTAAAGTGCACAGTGTGCAGCAGTGCAGAGTCGAGAGTGCATTTCTGGCAAAACTGGAGAAGATAGAGGATAAGAAGGCAGAGATAAAAAATAAAAAAGAGGCGGAGAAGTTAGTTGAGGATATTAAGGATAAGAAATTTATTGTTAAAGAGATAAAAAAGAATGAAAAGAAGCGTTATGCTCCCGCGCCGTTTATTACCAGCACCTTACAGCAGGACGCCTATAACAAACTGAGATTTAATGCTACCAAAACAATGATTATTGCCCAGCGGCTTTATGAGGGTGTGGATATAGGTGAAGCCGGTCCGGTTGGTTTAATTACCTATATGCGCACGGATTCTCCCAAAGTTGCACCCGAGGCGATTAAGGAAGTAAGAAGCTACATTGCTAAAAAGTTTGGCAAAAATTATCTGCCGGATACGCCAAATGAGTATAAGGTAAAGAAACTCGCTCAGGAGGCACATGAGGCCATAAGACCTACTTTTATTGACAAGACACCCCAGAGTCTCAAGGAATTTTTACATACCGATCAATACAAGTTATACGAATTGATATATAACCGTTTTGTCGCCAGCCAGATGAGACCTGCCCAATATCTGGTGACAACCGTTGATATCGAGGCAGGTAGGTATTTATTTGAAGCGACCGGAAGTAACCTTACTTTTGAGGGATTTTTGGCTGTCTATAACAATAATAAAGATGAAGAGGATGAAAGTTCCCAAGAACAAAAGAGAAATGAAATCCCACCCTTACAAGAGAACGAAATTTTAAATTTGATTAAGCTTATTCCTTCACAGCACTTTACCAAGCCCCCGCCGAGATTTTCTGATAGCTCTCTGGTTAAGGCGCTTGAAGAAGATGGAATCGGCAGACCTTCCACATACGCACCTATAATTTCAACCCTAATATTGCGTGATTATATCCGAAGGCTCAAGGGTTATTTTTACCCTACAGAATTAGGTTTTAAGGTTTGTGAAATGCTCGTTGAATATTTCCCTAAGATTATGGATGTAAATTTTACTGCTTTGATGGAAGAGGAGTTGGATGAGATTGAAGAAGGCAGACTTCCCAAGGATAAGGTTTTAGAGGATTTCTACTCTCCTTTTAAGTCCAGCCTTGACTTTGCCCAAAAAAATATCAAAAAAGAAGTAGTAAAATCAGAAGAAATTTGTGATAAATGCGGTAGGCCTATGGTCATTAAATGGGGCCGCAAAGGAAAATTCCTAAGTTGTTCCGGCTATCCTCAATGTAAGAATTCAAAATCTATCACCAGTGGCGTAAAATGCCCTGAGCCGAATTGCGGCGGAGAGCTTATTGAACGTCGCTCTAGGCGGGGATTTTTCTACGGTTGCTCAAACTATCCAAAATGTAGATTTACCTCCCGGACATTACCTGAAGCCAAAGAGTAATAAATGGACAGGTACATAGAAAAATTCATCAGATACCTTGAGATTGAAAAAAATTACTCCTTACATACCATACTAAATTATAAACTCGATTTATATGACTTCAAGACATTCTTAGGTGAAGTTGCCAATTTAGAAAAAATTGATTATCTTACCTTAAGAAAATATCTAGCCACACTTAAGGAAAAAAAACTTACCAGTCGTAGTATAAACCGACGTCTTTCCTGCCTAAGATCATTTTTTAAATTTTTAACCCGCGAAGGCTTAATTAAAATTAATCCTATATCGAGTCTCTCTAGTCCTAAACAGGAAAAGCACTTACCTTTATTTTTAACTGAAGAAGAAGTAACCAAATTAATTGAATCTGCCTTTGCAAAAAGCGAAAAGGATGAAAGGGGTCTACGTGACCGCGCAATTTTGGAGACATTTTACAGCACAGGAATGCGTATTTCAGAACTAGTTGCCTTAAGTAAAGAAGACATAGATTTTATTGGTGGCATAGCCAAGGTTAAAGGAAAAGGAAAAAAAGAGCGCATTGTACCGATAGGAGAAAAAGCAATTGAAGCGATAAGGAAATATCTAGATAGAAGAAAAAAGGATTCAGATGCGGTATTTTTAAACAAGAGTGGTAGGCGTATAACAACTCGCGGTGTTCGCAATATTGTAGATAGATACATAAATATTGCTGGCATAAAACAAGGAGTTTCTCCTCATACCCTAAGACACTCTTTTGCCACGCACCTTTTAAACCGCGGTGCAGATTTAAGAAGTGTGCAGGAACTCTTAGGCCATGTAAATCTTTCTACTACCCAGATATATACTCACCTTACAATGGATAGATTAAAAAGTGTCTATGATAAAGCACACCCCCGCGCCTGATATATAATATAAATGTTTATACTTTACAATATAATATTTTTTATAGTTAGTATTATCTATTTACCTATATATTTATTGCGCAGGAAATTCCATTCTGGTTTTTGGCAGCGCTTAGGGTTCTTGCCCAAAGATTTAGAATTAAATAGACCTATCTGGATACATGCTGTAAGCGTGGGCGAGGTAATGGCAATAAGAGAACTTGTAGATGGACTTAGGCTCACTTATCCAAATAAAAATCTGGTAATTTCCACGGTTACCGCAACGGGAAATAAAATTGCAAAAAATATTACCAAAGAGCGTGATTTCGTTATTTACCTGCCCTTAGATTTTAGTTTTATAATCAGAAAAGTAATAGATAAAATTAATCCCTCTTTATTTATCATTGCCGAAACAGAAATCTGGCCGAATTTAATCTCTTATCTTTATAAAAAAAATATTCCTGTTATTGTGCTAAACGGCAGAATCTCCGATAAATCTTTTAAAGGATATCTGATTATAAAATTTTTGTTGAAATCCCTCCTAAATAAAATTAGTATGTTTTGTGTACAGACCAATCGCGATTGCCAAAGGCTAATTGCATTAGGAGTTTTATCTACTAAAATTAAGGTAACGGGGAATATGAAATTTGATACCACGGATTACACGGATAAAAAAATCATGGATTACACAGATTATAGGCAAAAGCTGGGTTTGGTTTCAGATAACAGGCTTCTGGTGGCAGGCAGTACTCATCCGGGTGAAGAAAAGATTATTTTAAACATTTATAAAGAATTATTAATTAAAATTTCCAGTTTGCGACTTCTAATTGCTCCCCGTCATCCTGAGAGGAGCAAAGAAATAGAAAAAATAGCAATTAAATATGGATTTAACCCTCAGAGAATTAGCCAACTTACCATCCCGAGTGCAGCCGAGGGGCAGGCGAACAAGGGGCAGACAATTTTTATTTTGGATACGATAGGCCAGCTTATGAATTATTATGCCATTGCTGACATAGTTTTTGTGGGTGGAAGCCTGGTAAAAAAAGGCGGACACAATATATTAGAGCCAGCAGTACTGGGAAAGCCAATTCTATTTGGTCCTGATATGTTTAATTTCTCTGATATTGCGGATTTATTTATTGCTGCTAAAGCAGCACTTTTAGTGTATAATCAAGAAGAACTGAAGGTAAAGATAAAAGAGCTCCTCATCGATAAAACTCTGGCTTTAAATTTAGGTCAGAAAGCAAAAGAATTAATTTCCAAAAACAGGGGTTCAACTGAGAGGAATATTAATTTGATAAAAGGAATGCTATGAAGACATTAAATTTTTTCTGGGGTAGGTTTAGAACCAAGGTCACCATAGTTTTAATTTTATCTTTACTATTTGTAACAGCGCTGAGTAATTTCCTCATCTACCAATTCAGTCTTAGTTTCCAATTCAAGCAGCTAAGAGAAGAGTTAATGCTAGCGGCTAAAACTTCGGTTTTGATGATCGATGTTGATTCACTTCTTGGAGTTCCTTTAAATCCCGAAGGCATAAATTCAGAACAATTTAAGATTATTGCTGAAAAATTAATGAAGATTAAAAAGGAAAATCCCGTAATTAAATACATTTATACCATGACTAAAACTAGTCAGCCCGGTATCTTACAGTTCATTGTTGACCCAGAGCCAGTTAGTGAGGAGGAAAAAAGAAAAGGTGTGACTTCTTATCCAGGAGACAAATATGATGCCTCGCGTTTTCCTGAGATGCTTAAGGCTTTCGAAGGAGTATCTGCAGATAGAAAACTTACGGTTGACCCTTGGGGAGTTTTTCTTTCTGGATACGCTCCTATCCGTGATAAAAATGGTAAAGCCGTGGCCATACTGGGCGTAGATATGGATGCCCAGGATGTTTATCTGGTCGAAAGAGAGATTCAGCTGCGCGCTATCTTTGTGTTAATTATCGGGATTTTTGTTTCTATTGTTTTGTCTTTTTTGATTTCGCAAAGAATCACCAGGCCTATAAAAAGGTTGGTCGAAGGAACGCGCAAGATTGCTGCGGGAGATTTGCAATATAAAGTAGAAGCAAAAGGTAGCGATGAAATAAGTGAATTGGCCGAGTCTTTTAATAGTATGGCTACCAGTCTTCTTGAGTCAAGGAAGAAACTGCACGATTATTTCTATCGTGTAGTTCAGTCGTTAGTAAAGATTCTTGAGGCTAAGGATAATTATACCCGCGGTCATTCTGAACGAGTGGCAGAGTATGTGGAAAAGATTGCCTTAAAAATGGGATTCTCTCCAGAGAAGGTTGAAATGGTCAAGAAAGCAGCCCAGCTTCATGATATCGGAAAATTGGGAATCAATGAAAGAATTTTAAATAAAGTAGGTTTACTTACTAATGAAGAATGGAATATTATCAGGGAGCATCCGATTTTAGGAGAGGAAATCTTGAGGCCGATTTCTTTTGAAGAAGAAATGCCTGATATAGTCAGGTCGCACCATGAGCGTTATGATGGTCAAGGCTATCCTGATAAAATTAAAGGCGAAGGAATAAATGTTTTTTCCCAGATTATTGCTGTGGCTGATGCCTATGATGCTATGACTTCGTCGCGGGCTTATAGGCCTGCGCTGGACAAAGAAAAGGCCATAGAAGAAATAAAGAAAAATTCTAGAACCCAGTTCAATAGAAATGTAGTAGAAGCGTCGCTTGCGGTTTTCGAGGAGGAAAAAAAATGAAGATAAAAGAAATAAACGTAAAAGAACTAGACCCTCAGGAATTTATTAGAGAGAAGGTAGGAGAGATCTCTTCTATCGTAGGGGATAGATTGGCAATAAACGCGTTATCCGGCGGAGTAGATTCCTCTACGGTTACTATGTTAGGTCACCAGGCATTAGGTAATAGACTTAAGACGTACTTTATTAATAATGGTATTATGCGACAAGGCGAGCCGGAGGCAGTGGTATCACTATTTAGGAGATTAGGTGTGCCTGTAGAGATAGTAGATGCACAAGAAAAATTTTTTAGTGCCTTAAAAGGCATAACCGATCCTGAGGAAAAAAGAGAAGCTATAACCCAGACCTTTTATAGAGATGTTTTCGCAAAGCTTGTCAAAGAAAGCGGTGCAAAATTTCTCCTTCAGGGAACAATACTTACTGATATAGATGAAACTGTAGCAGGAATAAAGAGGCAACATAATGTTTTTGAACAGTTAGGAATTAATCCTCAAGAGGCTTTTGGATATAAAATTATTGAGCCATTGGTTGAACTGCGTAAAGACGGCGTAAGAATGGTAGCCAAAGAATTAGGATTACCTAAGTCTTTATACAACCGCATGCCTTTTCCTGGTCCTGCTCTTTCTGCTCGAATAATCGGAGAGGTTACGCCAGAAAGAATAAGGGTGATCAGACTTGCTACTGCCATAACTGAAGAAGCATTATCAGAATGTAGGGCCTTTCAATATATGGCAATTTTACATCAGGACAGGGTTACAGGTATCCGAGATGGAAAAAGGGATTTTGGCCTTCAGATAGAAATTAGATGCTGGGATAGTGTTGATGCCAGAGTTGCCAGGCCTACAAGATTACCGTATGAAATTTTAGAGAAGTTGGCCAGCCGTATAGTAACTGAACTTCCAGGCGTAGTCAGTGTTACATATAATATAACCGCAAAGCCCCCCTCCACCCTGGAAGCAATCTAGCATAAATTTAGTTTTTGGTATTTTTGTAAGACTATGTATAAGAAGAGATTGATAGAACAAGGAATCAGGGCCGCAGACTCAAATATTTACGAAGAAGATAGAATCTGGTCCCGCTATAGTCACGATAAGGTTGATATAGGAGAGGAGTTGACCAAAGTAATAAGGACGCTAAATAAGACATTTCCTCTTAATAAATCCCTGCGCGCTCTTTCTATCGGTTCAAGCAATGAGCCACAATTTAGGATTTTAGAGGCGACATTCAGAGGTGGCCTTTATCTTCTTGATTTGAATAAGGATGCCCTGGATATTGTTCAGGAGCGTATACATAGACAATGCACAAACCATGTTGCAACTATACATGATGATTATAACCGAATATTTCTCAATACTGAAAACACAACTGCTTTCTTAAAGAATAAACTTGGCGGGAAAAAGGTTGAACTTGTCACTTTACACCACTCTCTTTATTATAGCCAAGAATCTAATTGGATGCGTATTTTTGAAAATCTTTACCGTAGTATATTAGCGCCAAAAGCTGCAGTACACTGCGTACTTATGGCTTCAAGAAGTAATGACCCCTCTACCACTACTTGGCTCTATAACCATTTTGCAGGGAAATATTTTGCCTGTCATAATAACCAAGATTTACGTAGTTTTAGAGAAATACTAAAAAGTAATCCCCTTTTTAAGAAAAGCCAGATTTTTATCTCTACCCATCACGTGCGTTTCTTTATTAATGACTTCGTAAAATTCATGGCAGTAATATGGATGATTCTACTATATCCAGATGTGCATAAATATAGCATTGAACAAAGGAGAGAGATTACAGAGTTTATCTATAAAAGATTCTGGTTAAAAAAGAAGCCTTTGATTCAGGCCCAGAATCATTTGGTAATTTATCGAAGAATTGGCTTAAGGGGCCTATTTTGACAACGTACTTAAGATCATTGGTATTTATAAGGTAGCCCATAGTTAGTAGGCTGGCAGGATTAATTTATTTTTCATATCTCTCTGTATTGTAATAAGTTTCATTCTTAAAGGTTTTATCCTCCCTTAATAAAATCTATTGTCTATAATTATCCCTTGTGATATGATAAAAAATGGCTTCAATCACCAGATTATTATTCAGATAATAGGAAAATGAATGACCGATTATCTTTACAGATTAGCTACAGATAAAGAAAAAGGTTCTATCGTAGATCTAATCAAGATTATTTTATTTATTCTTTCTTTTATATACGGTGGCGCAGTTTTAATTATGTTTTTTTTATCTCGACTTAGGCCGTATCGTTTGCAGTGCAGGGTTATTAGCGTGGGTAATATAACTTTAGGTGGCACAGGCAAGACCTCTTTAGTGGAATATATTGCCCGATATTTAAATAAACAGGGGCATAAAATTGCAATCTTAAGTAGAGGCTACAAAAGAAAGATTACCAATTACCAATTACCAATTACCAATTACCAAACCGTGGGTGACGAGCCCTATATGCTTGCCAAAAAATTAGGCGATATTCCTGTCGTTGTTGATAATAATAGAATTAAAGGGGCAAAAAAAGCAATAAAGGATTACGGGGTTGATACGGTTATTTTAGATGATGGTTTTCAACAATGGAAGATAAAGAAGGATTTAGAAATTGTTACTATTGATTCACAGAATCCTTTTGGTAATAGATTTTTGTTGCCGCGTGGCATTTTACGCGAATCCCTCTATTCACTTAAAAGGGCGGATGTTTTTGTTCTTACAAAAGCAGACCTCGGCATTAAGAATCAAGAATTGAAGATTTTTTTAAATAAATTAAACCCCTCAGCAGAAATTTACGAATCTATACATAGGCCTATTTGTTTTTATAAAATAGACAGCCCCTTCGAATTTATAAAATCTCAGGATTTGGAAGGAAAAGTTGTAGCGGTATTTTCGGGAATCGCAGATCCCGATTCTTTTGAGAAACTAATTTGCAATTTAGGCCTGAAGGTCGGTATTGCCTTCAGATACAAGGACCACCATCACTATATAAAAAAGGACTTAGACAGGATTGTTTCCGAGTCTCTAAAGAACAATATAAATACAATTATTACTACCGAGAAAGACGCGGCTAGATTAAGCAGTGCACAGTGCGTAGTGTACAATGCAGCGTTTATCGTTTTACGTATAGAACTGGCGATAATAAAAGATGAACAGGAATTTAATAATCGATTACTTAGTCTATATTCTTCTTAAGGCCATTGGTCCGTTTATTCATGTTTTTCCCAAACGTCTAATTTATTTTTTAGGTCGTTTATTGGGAAAGATATTGTATTATTTTGATTTGAAGCACAAATCACTTGCCTATGCTAATCTTAGGGTTGCTTTCGGAGATAAATTGTCACCCAGTCACTTATCCCGTATTATCAAAGAATTCTATAGTAACTTTGGCCAGAATCTTATAGAG
>CAYOMI010000040.1:0-10832 GCA_964405005.1 uncultured Planctomycetales bacterium
CAGGATACATTCTATATGCCTTATTCTGCAATATTAGCATTTCAGAAAAAAGTTCAAGAAATTAAAGATGGCCTAGATGATACTTCCAAAACAAAATTAATAAACATCCTTTGTGTTTGTAATTATAATTATAATCGTAGCCCAGCAATGGAGATGGTTTTTGACTATCTTATAGAAAATAGCGGTTTAGTTAATTGTCTTGATGTTAGTTCCGGCGCTGTAAAGACAGAAAATAAAGATGGTTGGGGTGGGAAAAATGAAGTATTAATAGAGGCCTTTAGGTCTCAGTTTGGAAGTGAACCCAAACAGATTCTTTCTAAGACCCTGACTTCACAGCAGGTCCAAGAGGCAGATATTATGGTTGTAGCTGAAGAGCAGGTAAAACAGGTGTTAGAAGAAAGATTTAAAGATGAAGTTACGGGTAAAAACATAATTGTTTTTGATGAGTTGGCTAAAGGATTAGAAATTACTGAATTAGAAAATGCGCCTAATAAGGAAGCGAGTAGATTATTTAAAACCAGGCAGATTATTGAAAAGAAAATTTGGCCAGATTTATTGAGATCGACTGGTTCTTATCCAGCACCTAAGGAATCTCTCGACAACGGTGGCTCGTATGACTTTACCTATTGGCAGGAGCAACTTAGCAAGCAGGTAGATCTAAGTGGATTGACGCACAAAGTGAATCTTAACCGTTACCAGGAGCATTTCGCTTCCCAAGTCTACCGTAATGTTCAGAACATTGTAAAACAGAAGACCGAACGCGACCTCTATGGCTTTGAATCAGAGAAGACGGGTATATTTAGCGAAGCAGCGAAAGAAGACCGTTACGAGGTCACTTCTTTTATAAAGTACTGGCAGAAAGAATTAGGAATAAGGGTTCTCCTCCACTGTGGCATTGGCGGCCAAGCATTAGGAAACCGGGCATTGCTGGAGACAGTGGGCACAAAAGAGGGCTATAGAGTTATTGTTTTAGAGAAGTTGGGTTATAATTTTAAAAAGCTCTTTGATGATTTAAAAGTCCAAGGGTTTGACGCCTCCCAAATTGCTATCCACTGCTCCTCTAAATCCGGGACTACTGACGAGACGTTGATTAACTTCCAGGCCGCAACGAGGGAATTGATTATTAGATTATCCGGTGAGTTATATCATGATGAACGAATCGGCTTTAATTTAGTCAATTGCCTAGATACCAAAGGAGATTTAAGCAGGTTGAGCCTTCAAGGACTCGGAATAGACCAAAAGCAAAAAGAACTCTTAAGAGAGGTTTTTAAACGCCTCATCTTTACTACTACCTGCGATGAAAATAAAAGCATGCTGTATAAGTTAGCTAGGAGTAGGTTAGCCGAAGAACTTATGGAGCCGATATTAGGCAAGGCCGGCATTTTTGTCGTTCCAATTCCTGACAATATCGGTGGCAGGTTCTCGGAAAGGTCTCAATCAGGCGATGTAACTAGTTGTTTCGCAGGAAGGGATATTTTTAAACTAAATCAGGGAGCAAAAGACGTATTACCTATATATAAGAGCAATGACCCCGAAATAAACCCCGCTTTGAAGGCAGGTAACTACCTTTATCTTTTAGACCCGGATTACATTGTTATAGCAGTCCAGTCTTCTAATATGCGGGCAGTGGCTTGCGCACTTGCCCAGAAATTCCCCGAGAGCTGGGGCAAAGACGAAACCGGGCCGTTTGTCTTAACGGTTGTGGGCCAGGAGCTGCTTGAGAAGATGGCTGAGGCAAACCGCAAGCTAAACACCGTCTTTATCCTGATTAACGTAGAAGGCCAGGGAGTGCCTTTACTTAATCTTTCTAATCATCCTGATATCAACTACTTTGAATACAGGCAAAGAGGCCTTTCTGAAGAAGAAGAGGCAAGGAGGTTATTATTCTTTGACGAGCTTACCAAATGGTTTGGAGAGACGAAGCTCGGAGAGATTACCGGTAATATAGATTCAGAAGAAGCGAAGATAAGGGATATCCTTGACCAGCCCTATGTGGAGGTAGCCAAGGCCTTTATGAAGGTAGAAGCTAAAGGTTTATCGCGCGATGAAAAAGAGCTGGAAAGGAAATATAGGGAGATTATGGATGAAGTTAGCTATGGCCCTTCCTTTAAATCAGTTTTCTTTAAGAACAGTCAGCCGGGGGATTGGCAGGAAATAGAGGCCCTAAGGAAGAACTATCCGGAGGAGGTCTTTTTAGGAGAACCAAAATCTCAAGAGGCATTAATAAAAGAAGATGAAGAATTTTTAAAAACTTTCAAAGAGGTCGTAAGTTTACAGAAAGAGTGTTACTACGCAAGAGATATGCGAAAAATAGCCGAAGCTGACGAAAGAGTAAGGCAGCTCTTTGCGAAGATAAAGGATTATGGAAAAGGAATTCAGCCCCAGGCTATTGAGAGAGTCGCTCAGAATTTAGCGCTTTTAGTGGTATATCTTTATAATTACGCAGACAAGGCCCGCAAGATTCCTCTGCCGGTATTCTATTCTTCTAAGCCGGAAATAGAAACCTTAGGCGCTTGGTATAAGTACATAAAAGAAGCACTTCCCAATGAATACGGCATAGGCACAAGAGAACAACACTCATACTTCCAGACCCTATTAGGCGGTAAAAAAGTAGTCCTGCCCATACTGATAGAGATAGTGACCCCCTTAGACAAAATAAGACAGTACCAAGTCCCCATCTCCTATTGGGGTTTAGCTCAGGATTATCTAAAGGGTTTATACCCTAATCAGATAAAAAGGCTTTTCTTGGAGGCAGAGTTCAAGGCATTTATCTCCGGCTGGGAAGAGTTGGATGAAACGATTAAGAAAAAACTGGAAGGCAAAGTCCGTATTAAGACCAGGCGTAGCTGCGCCATCTTAAGACTCTGGGATATTACTACCGAAAAAGGTAAAATCGAGGCCTTCAGATTATTCGGGAGATTTAATGAGTTGGTGAATACACTAATAGGCACTGAGCAAACTAACCATACTAACCTAGAGTCTAAGAACTATCCGGCACGGTTTGTAGGAGAAGCAATTACACCTACTGAGGCACAGTTAGAAAATCTTAAGGCATACTTTGGAAATAGCGCGGATTATGTCATTTTTGTAAATAAGACTAAAACCGGTAAAGTTGCTGATGTTGAGACTCTCCCGAACAAGATAGCAGTGCTGGAAGGTTTAGCTGCCCGTGCACCACCCTTTGATTTAAACAATCCGCAGTCCCAGGCCTTCCAAATCCTCATCAATGACATCATCCGCCACGAACTCAAGGAATTAGAAACCAAATCCCACCAGATCGCCTGCCAGGCAAGTTATGAGTATTTTAAAGATAAGATAGAAGAGTTAACTAAATTCTTAAAAGCAACCGGAGAATTCGGTATCGAATTAGAGCCGGCATATAGGGTAGTTTTAAGTTTTATTGCGGAATTAGAGCCTCTGCGTAGATTGGAAGGGAAAGAACGTAAAGAATATTTAGCACAATTAGTAAAAGCGCGAATTGGAAGGAAGATTCGCTGGATAAATGAACATCCGCAAGAGGTTAAGCGCAAACCCACTGAATCTATTATGGATTGGGTTATGAAAGTCTTTTACAGACTTAATGTAGAAATTGCTCCTGAGGATATGGATATAATTGAAAAGACAGATACAACATTGGTTACAGAGACGCATAATAATTGCCCAATACTTGCTGCCTGTCAGATGCTTGGCTTAGATACGCGCGAGATTTGTAGGGAGGTCTTCCACGAACCTTACCAGGCATTCCTTTCGGCGTTAGATTCGCGGTTAGAATTTGATAGAGGTTATGAGACTCTGAGGCCGCATTCAAAACGCTGCGTGGAGAAAGTTACATTTAAAGAGGAAAATATAGATGAAAGAATGATAATTGTGCTTTTGGGTCCACCTGGCGCAGGCAAAGGGACTCAGGCAAAGGTCTTAGCAGAGAAGCTAAAGTTACTCCACATATCCACAGGCGACTTATTCAGACAAAATGTTTCTTCGGATACCGATTTGGGAAGGCAGGCAAAGGGTTATATGGAGAAGGGCGCGCTTGTGCCTGATGAGTTGGTTAATCAGATGTTGCTTGAGAGGATTGACCAACCTGATGCTAAGGCCGGCTTTATCTTAGATGGCTATCCGCGCAATCTAAACCAGGCAGAGAAATTAGATGCGGCGCTTAAACAAAGAAATACAAAGGTAGGCCTGGTAGTTTATTTAGATGCCGCTGAATCTGTGATTATCGAGCGGCTTTCGGGCCGCCGGGTCTGTAGCAACTGCGGCGCCATTTTCAATATTAATAATATTCGGCCTGGAAAAGAGATGGCTTGCGATAGCTGCGGCGGAGGGCTTTATCAGAGAAATGACGATAAAGAAGAAACAATTAGGAAACGTTTTGAGGTTTATCAGAAAGAAACCTCTCCTTTAATTCGGTATTATGAGGCAAGGCAGAAGTTACGCCGCGTCCTGGCGGATAATAAGCCAGAATTAATCTTAAATAAGATTGTTCAACTGGTCGAATTAGACTCCGAATATCAAGAATATTTAGACAGGTTAAATGTATTATACATCAGCCAGCCGTGGGAAACGCAGTTGGAATCTAAGGATATTAACGAAATACACATCATCGTTACTGGCGGCGGAGGGGATGTTTTAGGCGGGATATTATTAGCCCTGGAATTAAAATATTTATTAGAGCAGAGTGGAAGAAAAATTAAATTCACAGTTTTTAGCTCAAATCTCAAGCACGGGAAGGAATGTCCTTCCGGAACACCTATGCCGATAGAAGACTTAAAGGATATGGCGGGTAGGAGAATTTCTGCTCTTGAGGGAACTAAGCACTTTTATCCCCTCAAGAACGGCCTGCGCGCAGAAACGGATAGCCGAGATGGTTTAAGGACGAAAGTCAATGGGTATATATCTGAAGGAGATGTGGTGGATTTGTTGGTAAAAGAAGGAATAACCTTAGTAATGATGGATGTCAGCCATAGCGGTAAAAATTTAGCAAAAGACTACTTGCGCTGGCAGAACAATAAGGGCTCCGGCAATAACATTTTTGTTATCGGGCTGGATATGGGTGGGGATATACTGGCGAGGTTCCCCGAGGCAATAACTTTAGAGAACGCCGATATCCATAAAGAGCGTTTCATAGAATCGCCAGTTACCGATTCGATTGTCCTGAGTATGCTGGTAGAGTTGGAAATAAAATTAAAGGACCGTGTATTATTAGGTATTTCTGCCCTAGGCGGAGATGGAGAACTAGGAGAAACGCTGTTTCAATACCTTGTTGACTACTACCACAATGATGAGATAGTAGGAGTTTTTGATAATATCCGGTTATTAGCCGAATATGCCCACAAAGAAATACGCCATATCCAGATATTAATGGAATGTATTAATAAAATTCAAAGCGAGGTCTCCAGGAATCTAATCATACGATTATTGGCCATTACCGGCATCTTGAAATCTTCTTTATTGAAAGATTGGTTTGAGGTATTTCATAATAAAGGCTGGGCAAAGGGATTTAATATTGCAGGCTTAATCAGTGAAGAAACTATCTTAGAGGAGCTACCGATAGGTACCCTCTCCGGTGGGGCGTTAAGGGACGGAAGCAGAAGAGAAAGACTGCCGTGGATATACCCCCTGACTTTATTTTTCAAGCCGTCGTCTGTTTTAGAGAAGATAATAATGCCGGGGATGAGGAACTCTGGTTTAGGATGGGCACAGATAGAAGAATTTTTGAGGTTAGAGTTAGGTTATAAGACTGAAAGGGTAGACCTTGAGGCGATAGATCCCCCTGCTGGCATTACAGATATATGCGCGCTTTATAGAGCTTCTGAATTGACTAAAGAGAGAAAGCAGGAATTATTTAAGCAGTTGGTTTTATTTAAGATGGGTCACACAGAGGAAATAGAAAAATTTGGCCAGGAGCTCGCAAGACTTATCCAAAAAGAGATTCCTGATTTAGCTGACTGGAGCATTGCCTTTCGTATGAGCGAGCCGCCCCATGCTACACAGATCCTAGGAGAGTATCTTTACAGGGCATTAGGGATTAAGCCGCTTTATTTAAAAGAGGAGCACTGGATACCGCATTATGCGGATTTGGATGCTGAGGCTCGCCGTAAATTAGTAGATCATATTCTCAATCCATCAAAGCTGAAAGGAGCCGAAGGCAGGCGGATAATCATATTTGACGATTTCGCTACCACGGGAGCTATTTTAGCGGAAAGAAGGAGGGTCTTGTTAGAAGTAAAAGCTAAAGAAGTAAAGACATTTGTTTTATGTAATTGCGAAGGTGACATAGGCCTTGAGAAAGGAGTTTATGGCTATCTGCTTGATAATCACAATTTATTAATTAAGAGTATAAGTTCCTTAAGAGGAAACTTAAGCCATAGCGGCATCAAATCCTTAACTAGGCTACTTGAAGATAGGCCCGGTTTATTATTAAAAATAGTTAACAGCATAAACGATGAGATTAGAAGGAATTTATTAAATAAAAGCATAGATAGTATAAAAACCGCTCCCGCACAATATATAGTCTATCCCGTATATCTTGTTGTTTGTCTTGCTGCCAACGCGCTATACGCAAACTTATCCTTAAAGGAAAAATTATCAATAATGACGCAGTTAAAATCGTTATTGCCGAGAGGTAAATTAAGACAGAGCAGTTACAGCACTTTATTTGTTTCCAGCCAGGATTGGCTTGCGCCGTCCTTAGCGGTTATTTACGCTTATCTCAAAGATGATAATTTCGTCGTGTTTAAAGATAGAAGGCAGATGTCAAAAATTACTCACGAAGAAGCAATGGAAGCAGGAAGGATATTGGGGATTTCGGTGTGCAGCCCTTATTATACTCCTTTGCCAAGAGAAATTTACGCCAAAGAAGAGAAATCAGGCGATGTAAGAGTCCCGGTGGAAATAGAATCCGAGCTGAATAAGTTATCTCAAGGGCTTATTAAAAAATCCCCTAAAGTTTACAATCAAAAAGCAATAGAGGCATTCCGCCATACCTGCGGCCTGCTGTTAAGTTACTTAAATACTCAAGGAGTTAAGATATCCGAAGGAGATTTTGCTGTAGCTATTGTAGGTTCTTTTGCTCTTGGTCAGGGTACTCCGGAATCGGACATAGAATTTGATTTTATGTCCAGGGATGAAAATGCGGCAAAGATTATCGAAGAGGTATTTGCTCCTTTATTAGCAAAATCTTTAAGAAGGGTGGGCTTGGGCGTTGGCCCTTCTGACCAGTTGTATAATAGGCACCTGAAGACGCGTTACTACCTGAAGGTTGATAAAATATTTGATTCGCGCATACGGCAAGAAGATAAGTTAAAAACACTCCTGCGACTATTAGACTACAAATTCATCTGGGGTTCTCGCTCGGTATATGAAACATTTATTATGAAAGCAAAAGAAGAGTTATTATCCGCTTATCCCTTATGGATTGAAGTAATTTCTTCCATAACCGATGAATATTTAGAAATAGCTAAGAGGGGATTGGGCAGGTTTGATGAGCGTAATTTTATAGTAGTTTTAGATTCGCAAAAAGGCAAGATTACTGATCCCAAGTGGTTAATGAGACCGCTTAAAATAGGGCTAAAAGAAGTAATTATCAGGAATTTCGCTATTCTTTCCGCAGATAAGGCCCTTACCCTGGAGGCATTACCGAAGGAAATTCCCGAGTTGATGCGGTTTACTAATAATAAATTACTCTTTGGTAAACATATTCTGGAAGAAGAAATAGAAAAAACAATTCAAGCTTACCATAGATTAGAAATCTTCCGTCATCAAAAAGCAGCGGCATCAGGATTAACCAAGCCTTCTGGTTATTATCCGGGCTTAATAGAAGATAATAAAATTATCCTTGAGTTTGTTTTAAGCTACATTATTCAAAAAAGAGAGAAGATAGAAACGAGGTTCAGGAAATGCCGTTCTGTCGCAACAGTCCTTATTAAGGGCGGCTTGGCTGACAGCGTGTTTGGTGAGTTGAAATCTTATCTGGAACGGGGTTTTAAAGTTAATGTTATAAGCGAGGTGGATAAGCTTTCCTTAAAGGAAGTGCTTACGCGTTGGGGTGATACGGGTATATCCAAATCAATCGAGAGGATAGCAGAAGACCCGCTTTTCAGTAGCTACATCGCCAGGGCAAAAGAGATAGTGGCTTGCCGTGACGGCGAGGCGTTTGAGGCCTGGTTTGAGGAAGTAAAAAAGATTAATCCTGATAGCTCCGATGTGAGACTTCTCGGGATGGCAATTAGTTACCTCAGAGGCGGAGCCCGGCTTATAATTTTGGAACAGCTCATGCCGCTTAAAGACTTGATATCCACTTATGACTCTAAAGGAAAAGGAAGGAATATCCTCAAGGTTATTCTGGGCAAGAACTACGAAAATGTTGTTCCGGCCGACACCACTGACGAAGAGATATTCGGGCTTCTTAAGAAGCAGAGCTTCCAGGACATTACCAAAGGAATAATCGGCCCCACCAATATCTATGACGCCCATCCGGGCAGCATAAGGCAGATGCTCGCTCCGCTTATAAGTGAGGATAGGACTATTATGGAGATAGCCTCTTGCAATGGCTATGACATTACCAATGAATCTGATAGGAAGTGGGTCGGCCTTATCTGTAACGGCATCCACGTCCCTTCCGATAGCGAGCTGGAGAAAGAACTCTCTTTATTTAACCCCGCAGAAATCCGAGAATTAGCGCAAATATTAAGCGTCTATGGGAAGCCTAATAAGCCTGTTTTTATTTTGCCCGACGAGAAAGCGCTTGCTTTTCCGGAAAGAAGAATAATCGCAATACTTAAAACCAAGGGCCCCCTGACTGGTAAGGAGCTCGCCGCGGAATTAAATGCCGCCAACGATTTAGATGTGGCACGAATTTGGCAAATTTGCCATAATTGCCTAGATATTACCGTAGAGTTCATAGGCAAGAGATATTTAAGATTAGGTGCGGATGACGGACGAGACAGGTTGACCCCTTCCTTAGAAAGAGAATTCTACAACTATTCAGTAATCGGCGTAAAGGACGACCCCAGGCTTGCAGGTAAGATAAAGGCGCTGGCAGATAGAATAGAAACAATTAGCGCTAGGAAGCTTATGCTAGCCAAAAAGATAATCGAGTATATGCCTTCTCTTTCCCATGTTGCGGTCATTGTTGCCGGGGATGTTGCCTGGGGGATGTCGCACGAGGAAATAAGGCGCAATGCCATCTCCGGAAAACTGATGAAAGGTTCTGACTTGGATTTTATATTTATTATCGCAAATGACGTTTCCGCAGCGGTTAAAGGAGAAATAGAAAAACGCATATTCTTCGGTGAGGATATGCTGCCTTCCGATGAAGAAGTCGAGGTGGATTATAAGCTTAAGACAATCTCTGAAATTGCAAGTTTAGAGCCGGCCAACCTTGAACAAATGATTGAGGCTAAAATGATCGTTGAAGGGGAATTCCTATATGGCGACCGCGAAGTATATGAACAAGCAGTGACAATATTGGAAAATAACTCCGTTGCGGGGTATATAAAAAACAGATTTAAAAAAACAACCACATTAATTAATCGGCGCAAGAGCGGGTTATTACATAAGCCGACAGAAGAGTGGACGAGGCGGGATATCGAATTTTTCCGCGGTACTTGGGAATTCTTTGGGGAGAGCTACAATTCCCCAAGGCCTATTGTAAGAGCGATAGTTCAGGGTCCCGATGGCCGGTTCCTTTTACTGAGAAAATCTAGAAGCTCAAAGCAGGCGAATAAATGGGAATTTTTAGGAGGCAATATTGAGCCGGATGAAACCGTTATAACGGCCATGCAAAGGGAGTTGAGGCAAGAAAGCGATATTCAAGCCAAATCCAATCAAATTGAAGTCTTAACGCCTCCTGAGGGTTATAAATATATCGGAGACGATGGCATAAGCCGTATAATGCATTATTTTCTTATTAGATTACAAGGCCGCGTTTCCATCAAAGCCGGTAACTACAAAGAGGATAAGCATTCAGAATTAGCGTGGTTAGAGTGGGACGACATTATAAAATTGAAAGAAGAAGGAAAAGTGATTAGTTCTTCGGTAAAATTAATAGATTTACTGGAGTCTTTTGGCTTCCGGAATTCCAAAGTGCTTGCTTTGAGATTGGGAAAACTGAACATTAAGCTGGTAGCCGCTGATTTAGACGAGACTTTAGCCAAAACAAATGAAGATGTGCCTATAGAGATAAGGAATAAAATAGAATCTCTTACGCAGCAGGAAATAACGGTAGTAGTAATTACAGGAACCTCTTCAGCGAAGATCAAAGAGAGATTAGGATTCGGTAAAGAGGAGAAATTACCGGATAATTTAATTCTAGTGGGTTCATTAGGCGGTGACATAGAGCCAAGAAATTTTGACCCTTGCCAGACACTATCGGTAGATGAGGGGCGCGAAGCGGAAAAAATCATTAGAAAAATTGCAAGACGGTTCCGTTTGATCGAAGGTAAAGATTTTGTTATACATCGAAAAAGAACCAGCAGGGCGATGCATTTTATTGAAGATGGCCGATGGTTAAAATTGAGCAAGGAGTTATGGCAGGCCGTAAAAACTGAAGCGCGTAAGAAAGCCATTCTTAAGAAGATGGACGTTAATATGAGTAGCGCGGCGATAGACATCGCCTCAACTACTAAGGGTGAGGCGTTGCGGTCAATTTTAGAGAAATTAGATATAAAGCAAAAAGCGGTAGTCATCTTTGGAGACCAGTTCTCGCCCGAGGGCAATGACCGTAGCATGTTTGATATATTGTCGTCAGCCACCTTCGTTAATGTGGGGGAACACCGTCTTAAATCTGATAATGTCTTCAATTTGGACGGAGGACCAAAACAAACCGGCTT
>CAYOMI010000041.1:0-10554 GCA_964405005.1 uncultured Planctomycetales bacterium
GCATTTGGTCGTCTTTGATATCCCTCTTTCCGAATAAAAAATTTTCTACAATGAAGCTCTTAATCTTTTCCCTCATATTCACTTTTAAAAAGTAGAATAAATAAAGGGGGTATGAATTTTGCCAATGCTAAAAATAATAACCGCAGATATTATAATCAGCAGAATTAAAAGCGGTATAAGCCATAATGGCCTGTATTTTTTCATAAATTCCTTAAATTCCTTTACTGTCCGACTCATTTTTCTCCTCACTTTCCTACCCAATGAACCAGGTGCCTTTCAAAAAAGACACATAACCTGTTTAAAAAATAACTTATCAAACCAACGGTTATAATTACTGAATACATCTGGGGAATTCTATAAGTAATGTGGAAATCGTAAATTTTTTTGCCCAAACCACTTTTTGACCCAATAAACATCTCCAGGACTACAACTATTATAATAGACATAGAAAGGACTATCTTTATGCCTGTAAAAATCTGAGGTAGGGCATCAAAGAATATAACTTTGCTAAAAATTTGCAAATTATTTGCTCCCATCGTCTTTGCTGCCATCCTTCGTAACAATAACCCTTGCCTTACACCTGATGCAGCATGAACCATCATTACTAAAGAACACGAAAATATAATCAGAATTATTTTGGAAAAATCTCCGATTCCAAAAAAGAGCATAAATAAAGGAAATAAGGCAGTGGCAGGAAGTGCACGAAAGAAGTCTACCGGCAACTCCAAAAATTTATAAATAGAAGAGAAATATCCCATTAAAAGACCCAAAGGAACACCCAATAAAATCGCTCCCGAAAATGCAAAAATAACCCTAAAGACCGTGGGAAAAAAATCACCTAAATTATCAGACCAAAAACTGAAAGAAACCAGGACTTTAAAAAGTTCCTGTGGTGAAGGAATAAATGGTAAGTCAGTCATAGATATAATTTGCCAAATACCTATGAAGAGGAGGATACTCAAAAATATTATTAATTTATTTAACATCTGTAATTGCTTTCCTAAAGGTAATACTTAATTCTTGAAAAATGCTAAAAAAATCCGGATTTTCTTTTAAATCCTGAGTTCTCGGCCGGGGTAGATTTATAGAGATATCCTTTATTATATGGGTATTTGAATCTGGAGATAGTAGGATGGTCCTATCCGCAAGATAGATTGCTTCTTCTAATTCATGCGAGACAAATATAATAGTTAATTTTGTCTTTTCCCATATCTCTAAAAGTTTATCTTGCAAGAAAATTCTGTTTTTATAATCTAAAGCACTGAATGGCTCATCCATTAACAAAACATCCGGCTCATAAACCAAGGCCCGGGCAATCGCCACCAGTTGTTTCTGACCCCCGCTTATCTGGTAGGGATAATTATAAAGGGGAATATCAATTCCTATTTTCTCTAAAAATTCCCTTGCTATCTCTTTTCTTTTTATTCTATCTATTCCCTTAATCTCTAAAGCAAAGGTAATGTTATCCAGGTTTGTCCTCCAAGGAAAGAGTGACAGTTCATAATTCTGGAAGATATAACCTATCTTTGTCTTTTTGCCTGAATCATTAAATATAACTTGGCCCTTATCATAACCAATTAATCCTGCAATTATATTTAGGAGGGTAGTTTTGCCGCAGCCATTTGGCCCAAAAAGCGTGAGAAATTCTCCTTTGGGCACAGAAAGATTGAAGTTTGTAAAAATTTCTCTTGGTCCAGATTTATGATTATAAGTTTTATATAACTCTTTTATCCACAAATAATCCATTGTTTTTATAATAATCCCTGCCTTTACCGGAAAAGAAAAATCCGTTACAAAAACCCTCGGGAAAGATTTTATAAAGTTCCTCTTCCCAGTCAGATTTATAATTCTCCACAAGGGCCCGGTAGAACATTTCTCCTGTTTCATTTATCTGCTCTGAACTCATTATCCAGCCTTCTATCCTAAAAGTTCTAAAACCTTTTTCCTGTAACTGTCTGATATATTCTAACATGGAAAGAGATTTTCCCGAATAAATAACCCTCCCTTTTTGCTTTACCTGCCCACTTTTAGGATAAGATAAAATGCAATTTTCTCGACAAGGATTTGGGCAACTATCCGGTAAACCCTTTGGATAAAAAAAACAATAACGAGAAAAGGTAAGGGGGATATATCCTGCTACCGGAGTTATAATTTCTAAATCCGAATGTTTTAAAATATATTCTCTTTCTGTCAAATCCACTTCGCAGGCCAATAAACCACCAATGGCTCCTAACTCCTTAATAAATTTTGCGTCTTGCAAACTATATACATTAGTAAGGGAATCAAAATAAATTTTAAAAGAGGGGAATTCCTGTTTTATCCAATAAACAAACCCGAAATTATTAATGCACACTCCCCAGATTCCTAAACTTTTTGCTTTATTTAAAATTTCAGCTAAGATAGAAATTTCTTCTTCTAAGGGACAGATAGGCGTATTTAAAATAATTTTTTCTTTTGCGGAAAAATTAACAATTGCCCTTTCTAAGTTCTCCACCGAAGAAATAGGATTATCTTTTATCCGAGGACAAAAAGGGTTTCCTAAAAAAATATAATCAAAAGAGGAGAGGTTAAGACCGTGAAGTTGCCCTGTCGTAGAAATAGCCACGCTTAAACTAAAATTATGTTTTTCTTCTGAAATTTTCTCCATCTTAAATCTTCAAATAATCCCACCATAAAGAATATCCGCGCCACTTGAAAGGGAGATCTCAGTTGAGTATATATCTCTGACCAATGCTTCTATTTTAACTTTTTGGCACATACTTCTGTCCTGAGGTGGCAAAATAGTAGCCGTTACAGAATCCATGGGGGGAAAACCTACTCGAGCGCAAAAGAAATTCCTTAGACTGATAATCGGGCTCTTTTGCTTTCTCTAAAGCTCGACGATAAATCTTGCCAACTTCTCCTACATATTCTCTTTTTTCTGGAAAAGTCTCAATCCTAAAAATAGAAAAACCCTTTTCTAATAAATCCGGCAAATACTCAATCATACACACATCTTTACCGCTTAATGTAATTTGCCCAAATGTCTTTAGAACCATCTTAGCACTTTTTAAATAATGATTACCCCTGCAGAGGTCTTTACAACTTCCTCTAAAATCCTTAATCCAATTTTTCAAAAGACAATTTTCTGAAATCCCCAATACCATCTTCCCATGTAACAGTAATTCCAATTCCAGACCTGATTTATCCTTTAATTCCTGGATCTCATCTAGAGATAATTCATAATTGCCCATAATTCTTTTGACTCCTTTTTCTTTCAATACTAAAACTGTAACTAAAGAGTAAATATTTGCAAGGCAACCCATATGTACCTTTAGATTCGGAAACTCTTTTTTAATTATTTCTAAAGTTCCAAAGTTATGAACCTCTACTGCATTAACCTCAAGCTCTTGGCATATGTTTAAAGTTTTTCTTACCGCATCTAAATCCTTGTTTCTGGGCACAGCATAGGTAGAGACAAATACTTTTTTACCTTGCTGCCGAATAAAAGAATTTGCTTTTTTTAAATCTTCGGTATTTTCACAGAGATTCTGGGGATATTGTCGACAAAAAGGGTCTCCTAAATATATAGAATCGTATACAGAAATATCCGCATTAATTAATTCATCCAGCGTAAAAATCGAGGTAGTCAATTCAAACATATCTCCTCCCAAAAACAGTTAAATCTAGTGGCATTCCTTAAGCAGCATTGCGGTTGTCCTATTTCTTTCTTTATCCCTCCATCTTATTAATTTAGAAAGTCTTTTTCTAAGAAATTTATTCTTTAGAAAGTCTCCTCCTGCAAAATAAGTATCCATAACTTCGCGGTAGAAACTAACAATCTGGCGAATTAATGAAACACTATATTCTCTTCCTTGAATTTTAAGACAATCTATATCCATTTTTAAATAGGAGGGTATTTCATCAAACAAAAAGAAGGCATAGTTTCCTAAATCATCTCTCTGACTTCTTTGAAAAAATATCTTTTTTTGCGGCTCCAACATTCTCCATTTAGATTTACAAACTCTATAGCATAGACCTCCTCGATTAGGACTCCCCCAAAATTGATTCTTTCCTGCTTCGTCCTTAACCCAGCATTGCCTAAAGTAACTACTCATTATACAGCGACCTAAATAAGTAAAATCCCGATTTGCATGAATTAAAATCTCGATGCCACAATGCGAATTCTCTTTTAAATACCGCAGTTCTTCCAAAGTAAATTCACAAGGGACAGTAATGATATCTACTCCCATATCAGAGTAAAATTTAAACTCTTCAATATTCATAGCGCTTGCACCGACACTCAGACGAATTTCAGTCTCAGGAAATCTCTGGTGGACTTCTTTTATAAATCCGGTATCGGTCATTATAAAACCATCGGCTCCCCATTTTAAGAACTTCTCAATTTTTAAAAGCCCCAGGGATAACTCCCAACTAGAGGCAAGGGTATTAAAAGCGATTATAAGTTTTTTATTCTTATGGTGAGTGAAATCAATTGCCTTTTGGATATCCTCGTCACAAAGTTCAAATTTTTCCCTTCTTCTACTCCAACCTTTGGGCCCTACATAAACCGCGTCAGCCCCAGCATCAACAACCGATTTGACCATATCGAAACTTCCGCCAGGTCCCACCAGTTCTGTTCTTTTACGAAGCATTTTCAAGATTATTCTCCTTTTAAAATTTAAGTTGAATCTCCGACCTCAAGAATAAAGCATCGTCCGCTCCATCTGCATAAAAATCACCGGGAATGAAATATTCGGCAAGAATATAGGTACTTATATTTTTATTGAAGGCGTACTCTATCTTTGCCTGGGGAAGATGACCCCTTGTCTTTCCGCTGCCAAAAAAAGTTGAAGGTGCAGGATTCTCATTAGCCCTTAATAAATTATACCAGAAACTAAGTTTAGCCTTTGGAGTTAAACTTAAGACTAACCTGACTCTCACCAGTTGTAAATTCGTCCAGTAAGCTATAGTGCCTGTTTCGTTAAGATAAAGCGAATTATAAAGTTCGCTTACTGCACCGCCCCATCTTGAAAATAAAGGATCCCAGGCTTCATTCTTGGAACTATTTCGGTCATTGCCTGAAAGATACATAAACCCTATAGTTGCTATAGGAGACCAGAGGGCACTTTTAAAATCCCTATCTAAAAACAAATAACCACCCACACCTTCTCGATCGTTATCACCGTATGTGCCAAACTGATAAGCAAGTTGAGCTCTTAACACCCAAGGAGAGGAAGTATATTTCCCGAATGAACCTATCGTATTAAGTTTGGTTTCTTCCGATGTCAGAATTTGTGTCCCCCCCTCTTCTGTTTTAAAGAAGTAATAGCTTTCCAAATGAAGATTTTTAATTGTATCGCTTTTATGATAAATGCCGCATCCTGTTTCATCCGTGGCATTGAGCATCTGTTTACCCTTTACGTGATTGATAACCGGCAAGAATCTTTCTTTCTTGGGGTCGTCTATATACAAGAAATCCGTTGTATTTTTATCATTCCAATGCCAAGTTGCTTTTAGGGCATTAAAGTAGTAAGTCCTGGTGCCATCTTCCGGCGTTCCATCGTTCAAGATAAATCCCTCGCCATAATCGGAAGGAGACAAGTCCTGCCTTCCTAATCGTAAATCCAAAGGAAGCCCCACAAGGTTCTTAACACCTAAATAGAGATTATCAAACACTACCTCATTAATACTATAACGATAACCTTTCTTGCCAGTGGATGTCTGGTAATAATAGGTATAGGCCTTATTTTCATTGGTAAGTTTAACAAATAGATTTATATCCTCATTAAAATCTGCCTCACCCCACAAGGAAGTCTTTATCCTGAAGAAACTACGGTTATCCTTGGCGCTGTTGTCTAAATCAAACATATTCTTCCAATACTCATACCTAAGGCGCTCATATGGCCCCCATTTAAAATTTATTTTAGCAAATGCAAGGTTAGGAAATGAAGCGCAGGATATAATAAATACAATTGTAAAAATAAATAATTTCTTTTTCACCTTGTTCTCCTTTTTTAGTTAATCTGCATAATAACAAAATCTTCTGCAATCAGAATTACAGGTTTTTTAAAAAGTTTTTTTGCAAATTTAGAAAATTGTTCTTTATCACCTCCTTTTTCTTTTATATATTGTAATAAAGTTTTTATAAATTGTATATCTTTAATTTTTGTCTCCTTAGGATGAGAAGTGGGAGTTAATATCTTCGTTGTTAATTAAAAATTCATAAAGATAATCGGCAATTAATTTGTGAGAATATGGCTTCATATGTCCGTAGTCGTAGAAATTTTTATAATCAAAATCAAATTTTATATCCATAAGTTTTCTTTGAAGGTCAAAAACGTAGACATTTTTTTCTTTTAGATTTCTTAAAAATGTATAGATATACGATTTGGCTGCCAGCTCTCCGTTAAAGATCTCGGTATCCTTTGCTTTAGTTAGATATTCTATCTTTTTATCATAATCCTTTTCTTTCATCCCCTGCTGGTAATATTTATCGGTTAAGTTATAGATTCCATAAAGCCTGGCTTCTAGGTTAGAAAGCGGGGTAAGGGCTATAAGAGGAATGTTTTTGTTTTGAGTGAATTTTATAATATCATAAATATTTCTTTTGTAATAAGAGAAGATAAGTTCGTTATATTCTTTAAATGGCCCTTCTTGAAATTCAATCAACTTTAGCCTCTGGGCTAAATTTATCAAATTTGGCTCTACGTATGCCCTTAAGAACCAATCAGCCAGTCTGTTTAGCCCGCCTATCTGGGGTGGTCTTCTCAATATGAATAAACCGGATAATCTCTTTAAAAAATTACTCACCAAATAGAAATTTTTCTTTATGCAACTAAAATAAGCACATTCAAAATCCGAGGCGGACAAATCATAATAAATTATCAAATCCGGCTTTCTGCAATTTACGGTTTCCTTGATAATCTCTTTTATATCAAATGAATCAAGCCCTTCCATGCCAAAATTAATCACCGTGAAACCTTTCTTCTTATTAGATATGTTTAATCTAGATTCTAAAAGCGAAGGGAAAAAAGGAAAGTCTCCTTTAAAAAAAGTCGGAGCAGAACTAAGAAATGAAGGGCCATAGATATAAATCAGATAATTATCCTTGGGATATTTAAAAGAAAATTGCCTGTAAGAAGGTTTATAAGGACCGTCCTTAATATAGTACTCATAATCTATATACATAATATCGTTCTTCATCAATACATGAGCTTTACCTTTCTCTTTATCCAGATAGTCTTTAAGTTGAACTTGGATTTTCCCATAGTCTATATGCCTTATTCTATAGATACCAAAGGCAACAGAAGAAACAAGGCCAAAAAGTAAAAAAAGAGGCAGGAGTAGAATAGAGAAAAAACAAACTTTTTTTAAATTTAGCATTATTTTAAATCTTCCTCATTTATCAAAAGTTTATCCATATCCCATTTTTGATTAATCTTTGCTATTTAAAATAATAACAACACTGATTACATTTAACCTTATAAATTTCCCAAAAAAGTTCTTTTGCAAATTCAGTATATTTGCCTCTAGTACACATCTCTTGTTTGTCTAAATAAGTTAATAAAGTTTTTATAAATTGAATGTCTTTTATTCTTGACTCTTTGGGGTGTTGACGACCAGCAATCTTTACTCCATACACACCCCATTTTATAAAATCGAATAGGCAGCATGCTGCGCAAGGTTTAAGGCTTAGATATATCTGAAAACTTTCCTTTATTTTTCTGATAGCACAAAAAGCGAATCTACGATTGCGAAAGTTTTCATTGTTTATATCGTAGTTATAATGGCAGGGCGTGGTTTTAAAGGCAAATTCGGGTTCTTTGGTTTTTAGTTCCTCTACGCCATGATGAAAAGTGCAGAATCCGTCGATATTCTTGCAGCCATCATTAAGTACAAATACCTCAAAATGCATGTCCGGATTTTTCAAGACTATCTGTCTTATCTCATCTAAACTTATATGCCGCGGTAGCGTTATTCTTTTTGCACCCTGGGATTTAAAAAAATCAATGGTTTCAGAATTCAATACTGTTCTTACTGTACTTATATTTATTGACATAGGTGAGATTTCTTTGTTTAAGAGATAAAAGAAGAAACCCATATCCGCAACCATCAATCCTTTCGCGCCTAAAGACAGAGCTTTTTTAGCATATTCTAATAACAGAGGATATTGCTCTAATGAATAAAATACATTGAGTGCTAAAACAACATCCACGCCATAACCCGATGCACAGTCAACAATCTCCTTTAACTCTGACCAATCAGAGAGATTCGCCCTGTAATACTCCCTTCTATTAGGAGGGGCAATAATGGTATATATGTTATTCCATTCAGCAGGAAGTAAGCCGCAATATAACTCGTCTGCCCCTGCCTTTATTAAATCTTCGGTCTCAAGAGGATTTGATATGGGTGCTAGAATCTTCACTATTATTTAAAATCTTCTTCGCTAATTAATAACTTATCCGCATCCAGCCTTTTGGAAAGCAGGCCTTGTCCTACCATAAAATCAATGTATTTTTGTAACAAAGATATATTTTCTTCTCTTTTATCCTCTGCCATGCGCCACTTTAAATAACTAGCTTTTAAGGCAACCTCTTCCTCAATTGGAATGTATTTGGGAAGAATCTTTTTTGCTTCTTGCGGATGTTTATATATCCAGTCAACAGCTTTTTTATTTGCCTGAATAAATTTCTTAGCAATAGTGGGATTTTCTTTTAAAAACTTAGTTGAGAATATCGCCCCACCTGAGAGGATAGGGTCCACTGAATATCTTTCGTCCACATCATTTATCAATATCCTACCCACTCCTTTTATTTTACAAAGAGTAGGGACCGGCTCTACAGCCATAAGGGCGTCTACCTGGCCAGTCCTTAAGGCCTCTAGATGCAGCGGCGGCGCGAGTTCTGTTACTTCCACATCTTTATTAAACTCAAGACCAAATGCTTTTAATACAAGTTTACAATTTGCCCGCTGCAGAAGGCTGGGATAGATGGCTATTCTTTTACCTTTTAATTGAGAAACCGAAGTAATATTAGAGTCTTTGGCTACTACCAACTTTGCAGGACTGATTCCAAAATTCCCATCAAATATCTTAGTTCCCGATAGGCCAATTTGATATACCTTGATTAAACCGGGGTTAGATGCCTCCATCGCTAAAACTGTGAAAATACCAGAAATAGAAGATATGTCTGCTCTGCCTATTGCTACAGCTTCATACATTAGAGGCGCGTTACCATATTCAGTAAATTTTACATTTAGACCAACCTCTTTGAAAAATCCCATCTCTTGGGCAACAAAAGTGGGCAACTCTTGAAGTACCTGTGTATATGCTACTCTGACTGTCTTTTCCTCCTGGGCATAAATAACTCCCGATATGCTTAAGACGATAAATGCTGTTATTAACAAACAAACTAATGCACTCTTTCTCATACTGCACCTCCTTTTAATAAACTTCCTCTATCAATTTTACCTGATGTTAACCGGGGTAAAGAAGACCTGAATTCGATTATTTCTGGAACCATATAGGTAGCCAGATATTCTCTACAAAAAGACTTAATCTGATTCTCGCTGACTTCTTCTCTATCTTTTAGAACCATAATTGCTTTTATCCGACTTCCCATCTCCTCATCTGGTATCCCTAAACAGACCACCTCCTTTACTTTAGGATGTTTTTCTAGAACTGCTTCTATCTCATCAAGACTTACTCTAAAACCTCTTGTTTTTATCACATTATCAATCCTTCCTATAAAGATATAGTTTCTGTGCCTGTCGATCTTCATTAAATCGTGTGTGCGATAAACTAGTCTTTGTTTTTTGCTAAAAGGGTCTTTAAATAGAACTTCTTTCGTAGCATCAGGGTCATTCCAGTAGCCAGACATTAAACTATCCGAAGACACATATAGTTCACCCATCGCCCCTGGCTTTTTCTCTAGTTTCTGGCCTTTTTCATCTACAATATAGGTCTGTATTCCTTTGGGAGGTTTACCGATGGGAAGATAAGTTTCTTTTTTAGAGGGTATTTTTCTTAGCGTATAAGAGGTAACCATTATGGCTTCGGTAGCTCCGTATAGATATAAAAATTTAGTCTTTGGCAGAACTTTCATAATAGAGCGTAAATAATCTATAGGGAGTCTACCGCCCACAATCATTATTTTTTTCAAATTAGGCAATTCGCCTCTTTTTAAATTTCCATATAAAACTAAACTAATGATAACTTCAGGGCCAAGATGACTAACGGTTATCTTTTCTTTTTTAAGAAATTCTTTTAAAGAGATAGCAAATGCAGATATACCTTCAGGCAATATACAAATAGTACCCGCACATTCAATCATCAATAAAGTATCCTCAGTACCGGGTGAAAAACTCAACGAATGGTACAATGCATATCTATCATTTTTTGCTATACGATAGCAATCCTGGGCCCTTTTAAGGTCGTTTATCTCTACTCTGTGTGTTCTCATCACTCCTTTGGGTTTTCCAGTAGAACCAGAGGTATATAAAATAATCGCCAGGCTATCTTTATCTACAAGGGGCAGATCTTTTAATTGAATAGAGTAAATAGAAGAGTAGCCT
>CAYOMI010000042.1:0-1548 GCA_964405005.1 uncultured Planctomycetales bacterium
TATCACGCGAGCGGCCACTGCGTTCATATCGGTAAGGTGTCACCCGGCTGTTACGGTTGTTTTGTTCCAGACCAGTTCAACCGTAATATCTTAACCGGAATAAAATGCAATTTAAACTGTGTCTATTGCGGTACCAAGTCTCTGAAAGAGCCCGACAAAAATGCGGCAATTAAAGAAATGGCCATTATTTTACGCGATTCACGCTTAACAAATTATGCGCCGAGAAGAATAAGTTTTAGCGGCGGCGGCGAACCCCTTCTGTATTTAGATAAGATCACTAAATATATGGAGTTATTTAGAGATATAGAAAAAGATACAAAAAAAGACCCTGGCATTTTCTTTATACGAACAGAGTTTTAGCCGATTCGGATACGCTCCTTAGATCGAAAGACCTTGGTTTTGATGAAATCAGATTCCACCTCGGCGCTTCTAATTTTTTAGAAAAAGTTTGCCAAAACATTAAAAAAGCTGTAGCTTACTTTAAAGCCGTAACCGTGGAAACACCGTCTTGGCCGCCTCATAAGAAGAAGCTTTTTGAAATGCTTCCCCGCATCGATGATCTGGGGGTTAACCATCTAAATCTGGCAGAGATCGAAATAACAAGATACAATTACAACAGAATCGCCAAAATATTGCCTAAAGGAGAGATTTATCAATGTTATGAAATGCACCTATACGACGGTAGACTGGCTTACGATATTATCGAAGAAGTATTGAGAAAAAAATATTCTTACTCTGTGCTTGATTGCAACTGTTTTGTAAAAAGTATACAACGCAGCCCTGCTAAGTGGGTTGCGCACCAGAGCGTAGAAGGGTTGTGCAGACAATATCGATGAGGTTATAAATAAGCCGCCTACCTAGACTCCCGGGCCTCCTTAGCGTTATAAAATATTCCTTGCATGTATCATTACAAAGATAAAAGCCCGACGGCAACCGTCCGTACTGTCAAAGGTATTTTAAACCGTTTAGGCCTCCGTCCTGTTTCGTCAATAACTTGTTCTTTGGCAGGAAAAGTCTACAGCGTCCGCCTCAATCTACCAGGTACGGATTTCAATATTGGCACTAACGGTAAAGGTATCAGTCGCAAGCTCGCACTTGCCAGCGCCTATGCCGAATTCACGGAGCGTTTACAAAATCAGATTTTATATGGCATCGAGCCAATTTATCGCATAGATAGCAGTTCTACGCGCGCATTCGGTTTTTATCACTCTCCTGACGAGAGATATCTATCTGTTCGCCAACTTGCCCATGACCTTCCCGAAGAACTCTTGCATCATTTCTTTTCCGAGGAAACCCGCCACGGTGTTAATGCCCTCCTGGAACGTTTTTTACTGAATTCAACCTTCAAACATCGTGGCAAATGCATCGTTCTTCCATTTTATTCGTTTAAGAGAAAAAAACCTGTAAATGTGCCTTTAGGGTTTCTTAAGGAAACCAATGGTATGTGTGCAGGCAATACGCCCCACGAAGCGCTGACTCAGGGTATATCTGAAATATTAGAACGGCATGTTATGCATGAGATATTGTTTAAAGGTATTAATCCACCCA
>CAYOMI010000042.1:1648-7426 GCA_964405005.1 uncultured Planctomycetales bacterium
ATATTAGAACGGCATGTTATGCATGAGATATTGTTTAAAGGTATTAATCCACCCACCATCCCCGACGAATATTTGAAGGAATGCTCCCCCAAAATACAAACGTTAATTACACACCTTGAAGCAAAGGAAGGGTTACGTTTTATCGTAAAAGATTGCTCCCTTAACGGTTTGTTCCCCGTAATTGGAATAATTATGCTAAACAGTAATACAAACGGTTATTTCGTACGTTTTGGAGCACACCCCGTGCTTTCGATTGCGATAGAACGGGCATTTATTGAACTTTTCCAAGGCAAAAAGTTAGCCAGCTTTCCCTATATCCCTTTTGAATTTTTCAACAAAAGACCGAAGGATTCGGACAAATGGCTTGCCTGGTGCCAGAGTTTAAATAATGGACAGGGCAGTTATCAGGCGAGTATATTTAGCGAAGTTTTCTCATACCCTTTCAGAGAAAAAAAGCATCCCCTCCTTTTCAAAAATAATCGCGAATGTTTTGCGTATCTGCTTAACCTTCTTCAATTACTGGATTGGGATATCTTGGTGCGCGACGTGAGTTTTCTGGGATTTCCATCCTACCATATTATTCTTCCTGAAGCACAGTTCGGTTGTTTTAATAAGTGTCCTTATGAAAAGCCGGATAATTTCTACCATATGTCAGACTTGTTACACAAGTTACAACATTGTTCGATGAGAGAGATAGAAAAAATTTTGCAATATTTTGAAAAAACCGATAAAACAGGCGCACACCGTGTTTTTTCAAAATCATTAAAAGTTGTCCTAAAAGATACAGAGAAACTGAGACTCTTTGATCAACTGTTGCCTGTAACTTTGTATTACAAGCTAAGAATGTTTCCTGAAGCGCGCGCGCGCCTCACGAAACTTATAGGAGAAGCCCATACTTATCGCGAAAGTTATTCTCCTCTCTACAGGTGCGCGAGAGATTTTATTGATATGGTCCAAGCAAAATTGCCTATTAAAGAAATTATAAGGATGCTTAAAAATTTCTATAGGGCGGAGCAGCTATTTGTGGTTACCGACCTTTTTCTGGCTGATATGGGATGGTTCCGCGAGTTTACCGATTTGCCCTGTCCTAATTGTTCTGAGTGCGGGTGCAAACTGTTCTGCAAATATCCGCTTATAAGAAAAATGTATTTGAAAATTAAACAAGTAATACGTAAAAATAAGATAACGCAGGAAAGAATGGCAGGATTTTTTTCAAGGGCGGTTGAAAACAAACACTTGCTATAGGCAGACTACCTTCCCGAATGGGTTGTACACCAGCGCCTCCTCCTGAAGGAGGCAATATTTTTTAATCCCGCTGTATTGAACGCGCCTTTTCTACCTCAGTGCTTTAATTACCTGTAAAGGTATTGAATTTTACTGCTCTAACGGAAATTTTATCTGGGATGACAAAGAGATAAAAAGTTGTATAATGAGAGACATTAGAACGGCAGATATAAGCCAGTCATTCCACCTAAAAAATAATTTTAGTTTTCTCCTAAATAATTAATAAAAAGATTTCTCACTCTGCAATCTTCACATCATACGCATTAAGCTGCATTGTGCATTCTGATGATGCAGATAATTTTATGTTATTTTAGAGAAAGAAATCCCTATCCAGATTCCGGCCCTCCTTATGTTTCTCTAACAGAGAACATAACAAAGGCCACATTAAAAGAAGTATTTCATAAATAGTTTGCCGCTTTCCTCTCGAGTTTGTTTACGGTTTTTTAAGTATTAGTGATATAATACTTGCAGATAGCGAAATAATTTTGCCCATCCCGGTACCATTAATTCAGAATGAAACTGCCAAATACTATAGTGTGTAAAAAGTGCGTATTACCTGCAAGTAAGCCTGACATCTGGCTTAATGAGAGCGGTATCTGCAACATATGCCTAGAATATGAAAAGACAAAAGGTTCCCAAGAATGCCCGGCATCGCTTGAGACAGAATTCATCAAAATGCTAAATATGTACAAGCGCCACGGTAAGTACGATTGCCTTGTTATGTGTAGCGGAGGTAAAGATAGCACAGCCGCGCTGTATTACATGCGGGGAAGATATAAATTAAAACCCCTTGCCTTTACATTTGACCAGGGTTTTGAAACAGAAGAAGCCCTGGAGAATGTTAAGAATGCCGTAGAAATATTGGGAGTGGATTTTTTATTTTTTAAAAGCAATTTTATGAAAGACGCATTCGCAAAGATAATTAGAACAAATTCAAAAGCAGTCATATGTCATTTGTGCTCTCTTTGGTATATGGACCTCACATTTGAGATAGCGGCTAGGTTCAATATCCCAATAATTATCGGCGGTTGGACCAAGGGGCAATCTGCTAAACAGCCATTAATGTCAAGGTGCGGCTGTAATATGCATCAGACAGAGTTTGTTTCTATGGCCAAGGCAACTAATGAGTTTGTAGAGCGCCATTTAAGGACTGATCCTAAGTACAAAGATTTTCCGAAGAGCATGGAGGAGGTGTTAGCTAGAGCAAGAAAAAGGCATAAATGCGCTGTTCTATCTCCGCATTGGTTCTTGCCCTATGATTCAGAAGCCTACCTCGAACTGATACAAAAAGAGTTAAAATGGAAATTTCCCAGTTTAAGTTACCCCGCAAATACAACAAATTGCTACCTGAATTTCCTTTCTGTTTATAATTCAATAAAATATTTCGGATATACGCATTACCATGTAGAAATGAGCAAGCTTATCAGAGAAGGATTGTTGACCAGAGAAGAGGCATTAAAAATGCTAGAGATAAATTTTGATGAAAGCCTGCTGGCATCTGTTTTGCAAAAAATAGATTGCAAGTTAGGAGATGTGCCAGTTTAAAAATTCACAGAATGCTTAAAAAAATAGCCCAGAGGCTTATAAAGGCAATACAGAGAATATTGATGTTTGTTTCTTTAACCCTTATTTATTTTGTCGGTTTTGGAATAACGTTATTTTTCATGCGGATTTTTGCCTCTACGGCTTTAAGGGGATACAGCGACGATGATAATACTTTTTGGATTGAAGCCAAGGATTACGAAGCAGATATTGAAGATAGCATGCGCCAATCGTAAATAAATAGACCATGAAAAAGGTTATTTATATTGCAAAAGAGTCGTTTTATATGCTTAAAAAGCATAAAATTTATTTTTTAGCCCCCCTCCTTATTATGTTTGCGATTTTGGCATTGATAGCGTTTTATATCGGTCCAAGTGTTATAATTTCTTTTATTTACGCAGGCATATAAAAAGTATTTTTTAAAAGCATTTAATGAACATACTAGGCATTTCTTGTTTTTACCATGACTCAGCCGCCTGTATTATTAAGGATGGTGAGATACTGGCGGCTGCTTCAGAAGAAAGATTCAACCGCAAGAAAAACTCCCCGGCCTTCCCAATAAACGCAATCAATTTTTGTATTCAGCAAGCCAACTTGTCTATATACGATATTGACTATATTGGTTTCTATGAGAAGCCGTTCCTAAAATTTTACCGCGTACTCTTAAGCCACTTAAGAGCTTACCCCCGCTCTTTTAAAAATTTTTTGGACACTATGCCAAGCTGGCTTGAAGAAAGATTAACTACCGCCTTGGTGTTAAAAAAAGAGCTCAGTTATGACGGCAAGGTGTTATTTATCAAGCATCATCTGTCGCATGCGGCTAGTGCTTTTTTTGTTTCGCCTTTTGAGGAGGCAGCAATTTTAACTGCAGACGGATTAGGGGAATGGTCTACTATGAGTTTCGGTGTGGGCAATGGCAGAGACATCAAAATTATTAAAGAGATACATTTCCCCAACTCGCTGGGGCTCTTATATACTGCAGTTACGACCTATCTTGGTTTTGAAGCGTTAAGAGGCGAAGGAAAGGTGATGGGGCTGGCCGGTTACGGAGAGCCCTGCTATGTAGATAAATTTAAAGAAATGGTTACCATCAGTCCGGATGGCAGTTTTTATGTTGACCAGAGATTTTTCGGGTTTAATAAAGGCTCAAGGATGTATAGTAATAAGCTTATAAGAATTCTGGGTAAAGACAGGAAACCTCAAGATAAAATTGAGCAAAGACATTATGACATAGCCGCCAGTTTACAAAAATTTACTGAAGATGTTTTAATAACAGTCGCCAGGAATCTTTATAACCAAACGAAGCTGGAAAAACTTTGTTTGGCGGGAGGGTTATTCCTGAATTGCATTGCCAATAGCATGATTCTTGAAAACACTCCTTTTAGAGAAGTCTTCGTGCAACCTGCGGCAGGTGACAGCGGCGGCGCTTTGGGTGTGGCTTCATACATATACCACTCCCTTTTGAAAAATGATAGAAACTATATAATGCGCGATGCCTACCTTGGCCCTGGCTTCTCCGAAAGAGAGATGAAAAGAGCCCTGGCCGTTGGCGGGATTAATTTCAAGGAACTCGATGATGAGGCGTTATTTAGATATATCGCAAAGCTGATATCGCAAGATAAGATAATTGGCTGGTTTCAGGGAAGAATGGAGTTTGGACCGCGGGCTTTAGGCAACCGCTCCATTTTAGCAAATCCCTGTAACCCAAAAATGAAAGATTTGTTAAATTCCAAAGTAAAAAAACGGGAACCCTTCAGGCCCTATGCCCCCGTGGTATTAGAGGAAAGGGTTAGCGAGTTCTTTGAAGGGAAACAATTTTCTCCTTTTATGCTCTTGGCTGGCCGCGTAAAAGATGATAAAACAGCAATCATACCTGCCGTAACGCATATCGATAAAACAGCGAGGGTTCAGACCGTAAATAACAACACCAACCCAAGGCTATGGCAGTTGATTAAGGCATTCGAGAACATAACAGGCACACCGCTGTTAATAAACACATCTTTTAATTTAAAAGGAGAACCGATAGTTTGCACTCCTCAAGATGCAATAAGTTGTTTTAAAAGAAGCCAGATGGATTATTTAGTTTTGGGTAACTATGTTGCAGAGAAATAAAACTTTACAATCTGTTGTGCCGCTTAGACAAAAAATAATCCTGGTGCTATTAGGGTTATCTTTGTTTTTTGTGCTTCTTGAAGTAGGCTTGCGGTTAGGCGGACTAATTTTCCTGTCTTTGCAGGAATATAGAAACGCGCTTTCTATAAGACAAAAAGGGGAATACCGAATTTTATGTTTAGGTGAATCTACCACCGCAGGACAATACCCCCTATTTCTTACAGAGGCCTTAAATCGGCGAAATACAGGGATGGGTTTCAGCGTGATAGATAAAGGGAGGGGGGCTACGAACACCTCAATTATATTAAGTCAGATAGAATCTTATCTCAATGAATATTATCCTGACGCGGTAGTTACGATGATGGGGATGAATGATAAAGGAGTAAGATATTATCAGGATATATCTGAGGTCAATACATGGATATTCCGACATTGCCGGGTCTATAGATTCGGCCGGATGATATATATGCATATTCTAAAGAAGATAAAGAAAGAGGATATATATGGATTAAATAGATTAGAGCCAGGATTAAGTTCTAAAGGCAATAAAAAAAGCTCTCGCTTAAGAAGTTCTTACCTAGACCGTAGCAGGTCTTCTGAGGTTGAAGAATCCTTAAGAGAAACCATAGAGCCGAACCTTAAAAACGATGACGCATATTTTGCCTTAATGTGGTTTTATAGAAACCAAGGCAAATCATCCCAAGCCGAAGATTTGCTCAAAAAGGCCATAGAATTGAATCCTAAAAACGATGCTGCATACCTTGAGTTAGGGCGGTTTTATAGAGACCAAGGCAAATCATCCCAAGCCGAAGATTTGCTCAAAAAGGCCATAGAATTGAA
>CAYOMI010000042.1:7526-10511 GCA_964405005.1 uncultured Planctomycetales bacterium
ACCAAGGCAAATCATCCCAAGCCGAAGATTTGCTCAAAAAGGCCATAGAATTGAATCCTAAAAACGATGCTGCATACCTTGAGTTAGGGCGGTTTTATAGAGACCAAGGCAAATCATCCCAAGCCGAATGTTCCTTCAAGAAATACATAGAGCTGAACTCTCAAAACGAAGGCGCATATCTTGAATTAGGGCAATTTTATCAATATCAAAACAAATTCTCCGAGGCCGAAGGCTCTTTCAAGAAAGCCATAGAGCTGAACCCTAAAAGTGATGCCGCATATGGAGCGCTCTTAATATTATACGAAGAAACAGGCAAGCCAGAGTTGGCAGAGGAATATGCTAAAAAAGCAAATGCGGCGAGATTAGGGTATTACAACCCTGTGACGGTTAATAATTATCATAAACTTAAAAAAATACTGGATAAAAGGGGGATAAGATTGGTTTGTGTGCAATATCCTATGCGCAGCATTGAGCCGTTAAAGAAGATATTTGAAGGTAATGAGCAGGGCATTATCTTTGTAGATAATGAAAAAATATTCAGAGATGCCGTTAGGAAAGACGGCCCTAGGACATATTTTAGAGATATGTTTGCAGGTGATTTTGGTCACTGTACCGAGAGAGGTAACCGGCTCCTTGCTGAAAACATCGCCTCCGCAATTCTTAAAGAGGTTTTCGGTAAGTAATTGTTTCGACGCCCCTGCCTATCTAAACTTCTGTAGTACGCTGCCTCAGAAATTTGCTTTATTATTATATCTTCCTAATACGCCTTTGACAATACAACAGACCGCATACTGGAAAGAACCAATAACTTTCTACGAGAGAACGTTAAAATACGCCCCGAATAACCGGAGATTTTATAATGAGCTCGCTATAGAATATGAAAATAAGGGCAATAATTCAGAGGCAGAGATGGCATATAAAGAAGCGCTGAAGATCAATCCGGCTGCCGTAGGAATTTATTATAAACTAGGGAATTTATACGATAAGACGGGTAATAGAGAGGGCTCGTCGGCAATCAGCTTAAAGACATTGGGAAGTATAGAGATGCCATAGTCTTGTTGAAAAAAGTCCTGCAGATTAAACCGGACTTTGCCTTGGCTTATAATAATTTAGCAGTGGCATATTATTATCTAAAACAATACGGTTTAGCGCTTGAGAATTGCGAATCAAGTCGAGCCAAAACTTAAACAGCTCCTTAAACCTCACAAAAGGTAATTTTGCAGAGCGCGCTTTATTTGATAATCTCGTCTGCCAAGGGATTCTTGCGTTAGAACCGGCTCTGTGCGGTATATAGCCTACGTAAATATATCCCTATCCACAATCCTTTGGCAAGCATGGTCCTGCCGCTTCCGGGAGGACCGATTATCAGGATGTTGTGGCTACGATATGCTTTCGGGAATCGAGTTTGAATTAGCGGCTATTTTACCTTAAAAATATCTTCTGCCGTTTTGAGATGGAGTGGTATAATTGAACAAAGAGAAAATTGCAGAAAGTTTTTACGTGAAAGGTAACTCTCATAAAGATGGAAGACCGCTCGCTTAAATTGTCATTTCCCCACAGAATTTTTTGGGATTGGGATATTCATTATGCTTGTAATTATAGATGTTCGTATTGTTTTTTGACAGAGAAATGGGAAAGAGCGGCTTTGGAAAACCGTTATCCCGGAACTGCTCAATGGATAGCGATTTGGGAAAGGATGTATGAGAGATACGGAAGTTGTCATATTCATTTTTCAGGGGGAGAACCATTTATCTATCCTGATTTTTTCACGTTGATTACTGAGCTGTCCAAAAAACACACTTTAGAATTTTCGACAAATCTATCATTTGATATTAACGCTTTTGTCGGGCTAATGGATTGCCATAAGGCAAAAGTGTGTGCGAGTTTTCATTCTGAATTCGCTGATTTTAGCATATTTTTCAAGAAGGTATTACTGCTCAAACAGAACAACTTTTTCGTCTCTGTATCATATGTTGCCTACCCTCCTCTATTGGGAAAGATAGAGAAAATAAAAACAGAATGCGATGTCAATAACGTCTCATTTATAGTGCAACCGTTTAGGGGGACATTTCAGGGGAGAGTATATCCTGAAAGTTATACGCAACAAGAACAAGACATTATCAGGGCTCACGTAGGTAGTTCTAATGACAATGAAGCCTTACTGGATTATTATATGGAAGAAACGGAAAAGAAGCATAACGTCTTGTGTCGCATGGGGCAGGTGTATGCTAAAATTTATGCCTGTGGGGATGTCTATAGATGCGAAGCGATAGAGGGTACTAAAATAGGCAATCTTCTTGAAGATCGAAATTTTAAATTACTGGATGAGGCGGCACCCTGCGAAAAGTTTCCCTGTAACTATTGTGACGCTTGGAGGGCTATGATTGCGGGAGAAGAGGGAAAGTGGGTGGATAAGTGGAGGTGAGCAGGTTTAGAAGGCCCTGGCGAAGTGGAGTGCCGCCTTTATTTTTGATATTTCGCTCATCTTAAAAGAAGTATTTGGTAGATAAATTACCACCATCTATCCAAACCCCTGTATTGGATCGCCTCCGAGAGATGCTCGCTTTTTATCTCTCCTGAAGCCGCAAGGTCGGCAATAGTCCTCGATACCTTCAATATTTTGTCATAGGCACGAGCAGAAAAATTGAGCTCAGTCATTGCCATTTTTAGTAGTTC
This sequence comes from uncultured Planctomycetales bacterium, assembly GCA_964405005.1. Classification (GTDB taxonomy): domain Bacteria; phylum Omnitrophota; class Gorgyraeia; order Gygaellales; family Profunditerraquicolaceae; genus CAYOMI01. The sequence goes on from CAYOMI010000042.1 coordinate 10,203, forward strand.
GCTTTCTTCCTTACCCAATATGCAGAATTTACGCACCTGCTTATGACTCATCCGGGCATTGCACATAATCCCTTCATCTTTGAATCTTTGTCGTTGGATTGTACGGGCTTTATTAACTCTTTCTTTTATCTGGACCGAGCTTTCAGCAGGTAAATTACTGGATAACTCCTGATACTTCGCTGCCGGAACTTCTATATGAATATCAATTCTATCTAACAAAGGCCCAGATATTTTAGAATGGTATCTCTGAATTTCTGTCGTCGAGCATCTACATGAAGATTTAAGGTCGTAAAAATTCCCACACTTGCA
>CAYOMI010000043.1:0-10441 GCA_964405005.1 uncultured Planctomycetales bacterium
AATATAAATCTAATTAAAAATCTGGGAGATTTTGTAACTGCTGGAATAAAGCCAGATTTAACTATATTACTTGATCTTCCAGTTAAACAAGGTCTTAAATACCGTAAATCTTCAAAAGACCGCATTGAAAGGAGATCATTTAGATACCATCAGCGCGTAAGAAAAGGATACCTGAAATTAGCGGCCCGGGAACCAAAAAGAATAAAAATTGTTAAAGTCCAGAAACATAAAAATAAAACCCAGTTGAAAATAAGAGAAATAGTAAATAGATATGTCATTTAAGGATATAAAGGGTCAAGAAAAGCCTATACAGATACTTAAAGAATATATCAGGCATTCTCGCCTCGCCGAGAGTTATCTTTTTATAGGCCCCGAAGGCGTGGGTAAGAAACTGGTGGCAAAAACCCTGGCTAAGACTTTAAATTGTGAAGAAGAAATTCTGGATTCCTGTGATAGATGTGCATCTTGCCTGAAGATAGAAAAGGGTCAACATCCCGATGTGCATATTATTGATAGCTCGACAAAGGTTTATATTGATGCCCAAGGCATAAAGCCAGACAACGGTGATTCCGAGGCCATAGGAATAAATCATATCCGCCAGTTGCAACAAGATATAAGTTTGAGGGCATATGAGGGTAAAATTAAGGTCTTTATCATAGACGATGCCCATAACTTGACTGCTGCTGCCTCTAATGCACTCTTGAAGATATTGGAAGAACCGCCAAAAGACAGCTTGATTATCCTTATTACTGCAAAGCCAACGTTACTATTTAAAACCATACTTTCGCGCTGTCAGATATTAAAGTTCTATCCTCTTACCAGGCCTGCATTAGAAGATATTCTAAAAAAAGATTATTCGCTGGATAGTAGCCTCGCCCATTTCTTGGCTTATTTTTGTGAAGGCCGTTTTGGTCTTGCCCTGGCCTTAAAGGATACGCAGATATTTCAAGAAAAAAATAGGGTTATTGATGAGTTTGCATTTTCAAGGCAAACATCCATAGATACTCTACCAATAAGAAATAGGCAAGATATACGCTTTTATCTGAATATATTGGCCTCTTGGTTTAGGGATATATATTTAATTAAAACGGGTGTAGCACATTTTGAATTAATTAATCTCGACCGCAAGAAAGATCTATTAAGGCTTATGCAGCGTTTTTCCTTTGCGGATTTAGACGAAATATTAGCTATTTTATCGAATTCATCATTTTATCTAGAGCATAATATAAATACTAAGTTGTTACTTTCTAACTTAAAGGTTGGGCTATGGAAAGAATAATTCTGGTAAGATTAAGGGATTCTGGTCAAATTCACTCTTATAAAACCACGGATAAGGCAGCCGAGTTAGCTGTAAAGGAAGGTGACTATGTAATTGTAGAGCACGACCGCGGCCTGGATTACGGGCAGGTCCTTTCTCCGGATGAGCCAGTTAGCGGGACGCCCACTAAGGAACCGATAAAAAGGATAGTGCGTTTGGCTTCTGGGATTGATTTAAAACAAATTGAGGAGAACAGGTCCAAGGCAAAAGAGGCATTTAATACCTGTTTTAAAAAAATAGAGGAACATAAATTGGATATGAAACTTGTCCAGGCAGAGTATTCCTTTGACCGTTCTAAAATTATATTCTATTTTACTTCCGCTGGCCGGGTGGATTTTAGGAATTTAGTAAAAGATTTGGCTAAGATATTTAAAGCCAGGATTGAATTAAGACAGATTGGGGTTAGGGATGAGGCAAAATTCTTCGGTGGCTTTGGGCCGTGTGGAAGAGAGCTGTGTTGTGCGAAATTCCTGAATGATTTTGAGCCCGTGACTATAAAAATGGCTAAAGAAGAAGGGTTACCTTTGAATCCACCGAAAATCTCTGGTTTGTGCGGAAGATTGATGTGTTGTTTAAACTATGAGTACGAGACTTATAAAATCCTATCCAAAGGTCTCCCTCGCGAGGGAGAGCGCATACATATTCAGCAAGGAAAAGGCAAAGTTATCAGCGTAAATGTTTTTAAGCGCAGCGCCACGGTGGAGTTAGAAGACGGCACGCAGATAGAGGTAAGTTATAAATAATTATGGCTAATAAGTTTTATATTACCACTCCTTTATATTACGTAAATGCTTCACCGCATATAGGGCATTCCTATACTAATATTGCTGCTGACTGTCTGGCGCGTTATATGCGCCAGGTTTTAGGCGAAGAAAATGTCTGGTTTCTCACGGGTACCGACGAGCATGGCCAGAAGATAAAGAAGGCAGCAGACGAGGCAGGGTTATCTGCTCAGGATTTTGCAGATAAGACGGTATTGCAATTCAAGAATCTCTGGAGTCTATTAAATATCTCCTATAATGATTTTATCCGCACCACTGAAGAGAGACATGTGCGCAGCGTGCAGAGGGTTTTAGATATACTATATGCCAAGGGCGATATTTATAAAGAGAAATATGAGGGATGGTACTGTACACCGTGTGAGACCTTTTGGACTAAAACCCAAATTAGCGAATCAGTTTGTCCTGATTGTAAGAGACCTCTTGAGAGAATATCTGAAGATAACTACTTTTTTAAACTTTCCAAGTATCAAGAGTGGCTTATTGATTATATTAAAAGCCATCCGGATTTTATTAAACCAGATATAAGGTATAATGAGGTCTTAAGTTTTGTTACACTGAATAAATTAACCGACCTTTGCATCTCCAGGCCCAAAGAGCGTCTTAACTGGGGAATCCCATTACCTTTTAGCGCGTCTCACGTTACTTATGTCTGGTTTGACGCCCTGTTGAATTATATCAGCGCCGTAGGCTCATTTGACCAGAAGGGGAAATATAATTCACGCTGGTGGCCGGCGGATTTACATTTAATCGGGAAAGATATCCTGAGACAGCATACAGTGTACTGGCCGATTATGCTGCATGCCTTGGATATAGTGCCGCCCAAGACAATATTTGCCCATGGTTGGTGGTTAATCGGAGAAAGTAAAATGTCTAAATCCCGCGGTAATGTAGTTTCACCACTTGAAATGGTCGACAGATTTGGTATCGATGTATATAGGTATTTTCTCTTGCGTGACGTTCCTTTCGGATTGGACGGTAGTTTCTCAGAAGAGGCAATGGTCAAAAGATTAAACAGTGACCTCGCAAATGATTTAGGTAACCTTGTTTATCGTACGTTTACGATGGTGGAGAAATATTTTGCGGGTAGGATACCTAAAGAGTCGGCAGTAAAAGGCACGCAGGCCGAAGCGATAAGAGAAAAAATAAAAAATCTTAACTTAAAGATGGCAACTAATCTGGGTATATCTGGAGACTGTAATTTTAGCGCGAGCTTAGAGAGCATCTGGGAAATTATAAATATGGCTAATAAATATATTGAAGAGACTAAGCCCTGGAATTTATCTAAAAATAACAAGATTAATGAACTTGAGGCGTTCATTAGTTTATTAATCCAGGTGATTAGAGAAGTTGCTATAGGCATCGCGCCTTTTATGCCCCAGACCGCCAATTCCATTAGTGAACAAATAGGCAGGCATGAGATAAAAAAAGGAAAGCCACTATTTCCCCGCATTGAAAACAAAATCTGACCTTAAAACTTAAGAACCATGAGTCAAGAATCAAGAACCAGATTTATCGATACCCACTGCCATCTGGATTTTCCTGATTTTAATTTAGATAGAGAGGACGTCATCAAACGTGCAAAAGAAGAGGGCCTGGAGTATATTATAAATATAGGTTCAAGCCTTAGGGGTTCTGGCGATGCCGTGGCTTTTGCCCAAAAATACGATTGTATTTATGCCACCGTAGGCTTACACCCGCATGAGGCTGACAGTTTCAATAATGAAATAAAGTCGCAATTAATTTCTTTAGCAAAAAATAATAAGGTGGTGGCAATCGGAGAAATAGGTCTGGATTATTTTAAAAGTTATTCTCGTCCTGATAATCAGAAGGTTTTATTTACAGAATTATTAAGGGTGGCAGGCGATTTAGGCCTGCCCGTAGTAATTCATAACCGCCAGGCAGAAGCAGAGACTATAAAGATATTAAAAGAAACACGGCCGGTTGGCGCGGTAGTGCATTGTTTTTCCGGGGATGAACGATTCTTAAAGGTTTGTCTGGATTTAGGTTTTTTTATTTCCTTTACCTGCAATATTACTTATAGAAAGGCAGATAATTTAAGAAATCTGGTTAAAATCACGCCTTTAGAGAAACTTTTTTTAGAAACCGATGCGCCTTTTCTCCCTCCCGAAGGATTTCGTGGAAAAAGAAATGACCCCTGGCAGGTAAAATTACTTGCCCAGGAAATCGCTAGAATAAAACAGATAAGTATCGAAGAGGTAGCAGCAACTACTACAACGAATGCTATAGACTTTTTTAATTTAAGGTGAAAAGCGCGGTTTCAGTTGTAAAGTGTAATAGTTATACGCCCTACTTAGTTGATGGGGCCGTAAGAAAATGCGTTGATTTGCTGGGTGGGATAACCAGTTTTATAAAACCTAAAAGCAAGGTTTTGGTTAAACCCAATCTTTTAATGGCTAAAGAACCGGAGTTTGGGATTACTACCCATCCTGAGGTTCTGTGCGCCGTAATTAAAATATTAAAAGAAATCAATTGTCATATTTTTGTGGGAGATAGCCCCAGCGTCTGGGGTAGGTACATTGAGAATGTAGATGATGTTTATAGGCGCACAGGCATAAGAAGGGTCTGTGAAGAAGAGGGCATTGAATTAGTAAAATTCGATAAAAGGCGTTTGAGAGAAAAATTCCCTTTAACTACTTGGTTAGATGAAAGCGACTATCTTGTAAATGTGCCTAAGTTTAAAACACACGAGTTTACTATTTTAAGCGGAGCGATAAAAAATCTCTTTGGCCTGGTTTCAGGGATTTACAAAACAGAGCTACATAAGAAATATTTTAAAGTAGATGATTTTTCAAGGATATTAGTTGATATCTTTCAAGAAGCAAAACCCGCTTTAACTATTGTAGATGGTATTGTGGCTATGGAGGGCGATGGTCCAGGAACAAGCGGAAAATTGCGCCAGATGGGCCTTCTGCTTGCTAGTTCTGATTGTGTCGCCCTGGATACTGTTTTAGCGCTAATTATGGGCATTGAGCCGCAGCAGATATTAACGACCAGAGAAGCCGCCAGAAGAGGTTTAGGTACTGCAGATATTAAGTCAATTTTGATTAGAGGAGAGAGACTGGGAGATATTACCGGTGAGTCTTTTATCCTACCTTCAGTTCCGTTATACAGAAAGATACCGCAACCAATTGCACAGATACTAAGGAATCTAATTAGATATTATCCCCGTTGTCAACACAAGAGCTGTATTCGGTGTCTTGCATGTATTCAGGTCTGTCCTAATAAATGCATAATTATAAAGAGCAATCGTATTGTTTTTAAATATTCGAAATGTATATCCTGCTTCTGCTGTCAGGAAGTTTGTCCGGCGGCAGCAATTAAGGTGAAGAAGAGCATATTGGCAAAAATTATAGGGTTGTGACACCATGAGTAAGAATTCTGAATTCAGCGAATTGAGAAGGGAATTGGATGAGGCAATTACCTATGGCACGCATAGAGAGGCACTAAAGCTTGCAGAGGAAGGGTTAAAAGAAGCCCGGGAAAAGCGACTATCGGGTGAGATTGAGTATTTTAAAGGTCAGATTGAATTATTGAAAGAGAACTATACCAGCGCCATAGAACACTTTGATGAAGCCATAAAATATAATCCCAATGATGGCGCCTCCTACAATGACCGGGCTTTATGTATGGTAGAATTAGGTATAATTGACGAAGCATTTTATTATTTTGATAAAGGTATTGAGGTTGAGCCGGATTATGCTACTATTTATCATAATAAGGGGTGGCTGCTGAATAATATCGGAAGGCATAGAGAGGCGATAGAATATTTTAAAAAGGCCCTGGGATTAGAGCCGGGCAGGGCCGTTACCTACGATAATCTGGCAGATGCTCTTTTTAATATTGGCGACTATAAAGGGTCTTTAGAGGCATATAAAAAGGTATTACAGCTTATTAAGCCGCATACATGCCAAGATATAACAAGACAGATAAGAGAAAAGATAAAGCTTTTAGGAGAAAAGGTGGGTTAAATGGATATAAGTAATATTAAATGGGAAAATAATACCATAAAGATAATTGACCAGACAAAGTTACCGGCAAAATTGGATTATATTTATATAAGAAATCCCAGGGCACTTGTACAGGCAATAAGGAATATGAACATACGCGGCGCACCGGCCTTAGGAGTAGCAGCGGCCTTGGGTATTTATTTAGGAATTAAAGACTCTAAGGCAAAGAATTTTACTGAGTTTAGTAAAGAACTGGATAATGTGGCAAGATTATTGGCTACATCGCGGCCAACCGCCAGGAACCTCTTCTGGGGATTAGAAAGGGTCTGTAGTGTTGCGGTAAGAAATAAACAAAAAAGTATTTCTTTGATTAAGAAATTAATTTTTAAGGAAGCCCAGAAGATAATCAAAGAGGATAGAGTGACTTGCCGCAGGATAAGTAATTTTGGCTCCCGGCTCATTAGTAAGAACGATAGGCTATTGACCATCTGTAATACAGGAATATTGGCTACTATTGATTATGGCACGGCCTTAGGTATTATATATAGAGCCCACCAGCAAGGTAAAAATATAAAAGTTTATATCTGCGAAACCCGGCCGTTATTACAAGGAGCGCGTCTGACGACCTGGGAATTAAAAAGGAGAGGTATTGATGTAACGCTTATCTGCGATAATATGGCTGCAACCTTAATGGCGCAAGGAAAAATCGATAAGGTAATTACTGGCGCAGATAGGATTGCTCGTAATGGTGATGTAGCCAATAAGATCGGCACCCTTAACCTGGCAATTTTAAGTCACCATCATAAAATACCCTTTTATGTTGCGGCGCCAGTTTCTACACTCGATTTAATGTCTAAAACTGCTAAAGATATTCCTATTGAACACAGGGATGGCAAAGAAGTTACAGAATTGTTTTTTAAGAAACCCGTAACCGTAAAGGATGTTAAGGTATTCAATCCTGCTTTTGATATAACAGCGCATCAATTAATTGCAGCAATTATTACTGATAGAGGAATTGTCAGACCGCCCTATCAAATAAACATCAAGAAAATTTTAAATAAATAATGATGCGACTAAGTAAAATTGGCGAATTTGGCTTGATTGAAAGGTTTAAGAGATCTATCAAAACTGATTCCTCCGTTATTAAAGGTAGCGGCGATGATTGTGCGGTTTTAGAGTTTGATAAAAATAGGTATCTTCTTTTTACCTGCGATATGATTATTGAGGGTGTGGATTTTGCATCTAAAGACAAGCCATACTTAATAGGTAGAAAGGCATTAGCTGCATCAATAAGCGATATTGCTGCTTGTGCAGGTACTCCAAAATACGCAGTTATTTCCTTAGGTCTACCTAAGAATACTTCGCTTGGTATGATAGATAAGATTGCTCGAGGGATATTTGACTTGGCTAAAGAATTTAAGATTAATATTGTGGGAGGAGATATAAGTAAGGCAAGACAGTTAACTATTGATGTGAGCATGTTGGGATTTGTAGAAAAAAAATACCTGGTTTTAAGAAGCGGTGCAAAGATAGGTGATATCATTTTTGTCACCGGCTCACTCGGAGGCTCTATCCACGGAAAACATCTAAAATTTATTCCTCGTATCAGAGAGGCAAGGTTTCTGGTGAAAAATTTTCGGGTAAATGCTATGATTGATATCAGCGATGGTTTAGCTACGGATTTAGGCCATATTTTAGAGGAGTCTAAGCAGGGAGCAATAATTTATGAAGAGCTGATACCTGTCAGTAGATTTGCCAAGAATCTTTCTGATGCGCTTTCGCAAGGAGAAGATTTCGAATTGTTATTTACTCTATCAAAAGAGGAAGCAAAAAAACTCCTAAAAGATAACCCTCTGCGTTTTAATCTTATCGGGGAGATAGTACAGAGAAAATACGGGTTAAAATTGATAGATAGAAAAGGCAGAGAAAGGACTATTCAGGTAAAAGGATTTCAGCACTTTTAGATGGAATTAATTTCTAAATCAGCCAAAGAGACGCTAAATTTAGGTAAGAGATTAGCCAGGCATTTAAAACCCCCTGACATAATCTGTTTATTCGGTCAGCTCGGTTCAGGTAAAACCGTCCTGGCTAAAGGCATTGCCCAGGGATTAGGTATTAAGCAGACCAGGGTTATCAGTCCATCTTTTGTACTTATCCGTCAATACCGCAGCCCGAGATTATCTTTATATCATTTTGACCTTTATAGATTGAATTCTGAGGATGATATCTTCGCCTTAGGTTATGAAGAGTATTTTTATAATGAGGCTATAACGGTAGTTGAATGGGCAGATAGATTGAGCTACTTATTGCCGAAAGAGTATCTTAAGGTAGAATTATTATTTAAGTCTGCTGCGCAGAGGTTAATTAAATTTAAGGCATTGGGCAGTCATTACAAGGACCTGTTGGATAGATTAGATGAAGATATTAGGCATTGATACCACAACCAGATTTTTAAGTTTGGGGATTTATGATAATGGCCGGATATGCGAATATAATATTGATTTAAGCAGAAAACACGCCTCTTTCTTGACAGTAACTATAAAAAGGGTAATTGAGGCCTTGGGATGGAGGTTCGCTGACATTGATTATTTTGTCTGTGGTTTGGGCCCTGGCTCATTTACAGGTATCCGCGTTGGTCTTGCCACGATAAAAGGATTAGCCTGGTCTTTGGGAAAACCCATCGTAGGTATCTCAACCTTGGATATATTAGCTCGGAATATCAATATCTTTGATAAGTATATAGTACCTGTTGTGGATGCCAAAAGAAGTCTGGTATATTGCAGTATTTACAAAATAAAGAATGGTCTCTTTAACAGATTGTCTAGTTATATGCTCCTTACCCTAGAGGATTTCTTTAAGAAGGTGAAACCCAAGAGTATCCTTCTTGGCGATGCCGCAGGTATTTACAGGGAGGGCATTTTGAAAAATATTAGAGGCGTAACCATTCTGGATAAGGATTACTGGTACCCTCAGGGACGGCACATAATTGAGTTAGCCAGGGAGAAAATCAGAAAAAAAGAGTTTAAGGACGCCTTTAAAATAGAGCCGATATATCTTTATCCTAAGGAATGCCAAATTAAACCACAGATTACACGAATTAAGAACCACAGATTACACAGATTAAAATGAATAATATTGGTTATCGTCCCACGTGGGCTGAGGTTAATTTAGGTAATCTTGCCTATAATTTTAATCAGATAAAGAGATTGATTACTCCACAAACCAAGATTATGGTTACGGTAAAAGCCGATGCCTACGGTCACGGCATAATCCCGGTTTCAAAGAAACTTATTTCCTGCGGTGTGGACTATCTAGGCGTGGCATCCATTGATGAAGGCATAAAATTAAGAAAGGCGAATATAAATTTACCGGCATTGGTCTTAGGGGCAATACTCAAGAAGGATACCGCGCCTTTATTCAAATATAAACTCGCTGCCACTGTCTGTACTGAAGATCTGGCTTTTGCGCTAAATAACAAAGCGCGTTCTTTGAGAAGTAGGATAAACGTGCATATTAAAGTTGACACTGGAATGGGTAGATTGGGGGTTCTCTCCAGTGATGCCTTTGAATTTGTGAAAAAAATTCACAGGTTGAAATTCATCAATATTGAAGGCATATTTACGCATTTTGCCTTTGCGGATTTGGATAAGAATTTTACCCGTTATCAGATAGATTTATTTGAACGTCTGATAGTAAAATTAGAAAAATATGGCATACATATACCTCTTGTGCATGCCGCAAACAGTATGGGAGTCGTAGATTTTAAACGCAGCCACTTCAATATGGTTAGACCGGGACTCATAGTCTATGGGCTTTATCCCAAGAGCAATTTAAAGATTAAGCTCAAACCTGTCTTAAGTTTAAAGACCAAAATTGTATATCATAAAAGGGTGCCTAAGGAATTTGGGATAAGTTATGGCCATGCCTATGTGACTAAAAAGCCAACAACCATTGTGATTTTACCCATAGGCTATGGAGATGGATATCCACGTAATCTCTCCAATATTGCCGCAGTCTTAATTAAAGGGAAGCGTTTTAAGATAAGCGGTAGAATTTGCATGGACCAGATTATGGTTGATGTGGGAGATTTACCTGTAAAAACAGGTGAGGAAGTAATACTTATTGGCTCTCAAGGCAAAAATATAATTACCGCCGAAGAATTAGCCCGCCTTTCTGGAACCATTCCATACGAAATTGTCTGTGGTTTAGGCAGTCGTATCCCCCGCTTATATATTGATTAAGGTAAGACACTAATCAGATACAGGGCAGTTATAAAGGCAAGAATATGGCTTAGCGAAACAGCAAGTATGGGTATAAGCATGCCTGCCTTTCCCAGGTTAATACTTATAGCATTTAATACATAGTATAGAAAC
>CAYOMI010000044.1:0-10401 GCA_964405005.1 uncultured Planctomycetales bacterium
TATCAGTACTGGATATCCAAATATAACATGCCTTTAGTCCCGCATAATTGCACAGGGTTGCAAAAATATCAGAAAATTGGTCCTCAGTCCCGTATCCCCTGATAATGGTGTACCAGATATGGTCATCTATAATTGGTAATCCCGGAGACCATTTTTTTATTTTTCTATATGTCCAGGTAAATATTTTTAAGGCCTTATCGTCTTCTTGTTTAGCATTCTTCAAGATCTCTTTTACTAACAATTGGTAGTGGTAATTTCTATCTATGAAATCAAGGGCCTTAAGATAGAGGGGCATCTAAATGAAACCGCATTGATAATCTATGCATTGTCTGCTAACCACCTCTATATTCAAGAGAAATAATATAGAAAATAACAGCAGCAACATTATTATAAATTTTGTTCTAATCATTGCTTTATCTTATTGGCATAAATAGTAATCAAATCTCCGGCGTTTACAGAAACAGATAAATCGCCAAGCTTTAGGGCTCTAGTGATACCGTATAGGGCATAGGAAACAAACCGGAAATAATTTTCTATCCGGCCAATCAAATAGTCAAGGCGCAATACCCTCTTGTGTTTATGTTCCCTGATAATCGTAAAGCCACATTTTTCCAACAATCTGCCGAGCGTATGCGAGGAAAAATAGTAGGTATGCATCTGCATCAATTGCGGCCACCTGCTACCCAAGATGCGCGCAAATAGAGTATCGATATTTATTGTAGTGATACACAGGAGGCCATCGTCTTTGAGCAACCTATGCGCCTTCTGTAATGCGCTCTTAGGGTCTGCCAGATGTTCCAAGGTGTCCCAAAAGGTTATAACGTCAAAATAATTATTGCTGAAATCGTATTCTTCTTCCATGTTCGCTGTCTTTACGTTTAACCCTAGAATCTCCCGCGCATATTGCGAGGCCCAGATACTCGGCTCTATGCCATAGGTATCCCAGTCTTTATTCCTAGCAACTTCCAAAAAGAAACCGGTATAACAACCTACATCAAGAATCTTTCCCTTTTGTTTTATGCTTTCAATTTCTTTCAGAGAATTGGCGAAAGTCAAAACCCTAGCCGCTTTTTCTTTTAAATAAATATTGTCTATGACTCCACGGTATCTGGAGAGCATCTCTTTATATGGAAAACGAGGATTTGTATATACTAAACCGCAATGATTACACCTGACAATCTGGCCGTGTCTGCCTAAGTGGGCATTTGTGCAGGCATAATAATTAGCAACATCAAAGGAGTCAGTATCAAGATTACTCTTGTATAAAACCTTGTAATCTTGGCTACCACATAAATTACATTTAAGAAACTCAAGCATATTCTCTTTAACTAAAATAGCTTATGTTATGCATATTTCTTAATATTACAAATTCTTCTATTTTGGGAAGAATCTTTTTTATGGTTAGGTCGTCAAAAAATATAGTCCCTAATAACAAAAACGGGTTTAACTGAGGCATAGTACAATCCCTACATAGAGGAATTTCTTGATAACCGCCATCCAGATGAATCTTACGCATATGCATCATCGCCTGCGAATTCCAGATATCTTTTATGGAGTCCCTTTTTACGTCTCCCACCTCCATTTGGGATAAAAAATCCTGACAGCAGGATACTGCAGTGCCATCCCAGTAAATTGCCAACTGCCTCCATAATAAAATACAAGGTTTGGGATGCTTGCCCTTTCTCTGGGGTAACTCTCCGAGATAATTATCCAACCCCGGATAGTTAAGATAAGGTTTTACCCTTACTGCGTCGACCTTTGATTTTTTCCATTTTAAAATAAAATCTTTTACTTCTTTGACATTATCTTTCATATAGATTAACTGGATTACTGTGTAAGGCGATTTCTTCAGTTTTGACTTTATCTCCAATAGCCTTTGGATATTGGCGTACGTATTTTCAAAATCGGAATGCCTTCTTATTTTTTCGTAGGTCTCTTTGGTTGTTCCGTCGAAAGACAGGATCAGTAAATTAAGGGGAGATTTTAACAATTCCTCGCTTTTTTCTTCATTCAACAACACCGCATTCGTAGAAAGAGCGGTGTCAATCCTGCATTGACCACAATAATCTATCATCCCTTTCAATTCAGGATGAAGCAGCGATTCGCCGGCAAGATGCAAAAAGGACAGTTCCGTATAGGCCTTTGCCTCATCTATTATTTTTCTAAAGAGGTTAAAATCCATGAATCCTTTTTTGCGTGTCATCTTCTTCCGGGGACACATGATACAATCAACGTTACAATGATTGGTTAACTCAATTGCCAATTCTAATGGAAAACCGTTTACGTGTGGCTTCCTTCGTAGATAACTATCCAACAATAGAATCCTATTCTTTATTAAGCTAGAGGATAATGACTTATTTAAAGACATCTTAGTATTTATTTTTACTCAATAGTTTAATAAAAACCGCTCCTCTTTTAATAATCTCCAACATTCTTTTAGGATTAAATAAAATAGCTGCGTAACGCATTAAGCGCGCCGGCCTAAAATAGAAACTCTTATAAAGTTGTGACCGATATTTTAAAAGCTGGTCTTTAGTTAAATCTCGAGGGATAAAATTAAGAGAATAGACATCCATATCTAACCAATTTCTGCTGAAAGTTCCGTATCTATCAGAGAGATTATAGGATTCTGATCCGGGTATAGGCGTAAAAAAACTTATATGTATATCATCCAAAGGTAATCGTCTTAACAAATCCTTAATCCGACCAAGACTATCTTTACTCTCCAGGGGATTACCAAGCATAAAAAACCCTCTTGTCTGAATACCGGCTTGCTTGGTGATTCTAATCGCATGCTCGATTTGGGCAAGATTTATTCTTTTCTTATATAAATCCAGGATCTCCTGGGAGGCGCTCTCGATACCGTAAGAGATAAGCCAACAACCAGCCTTCTTCATAAGTTTTAAACTTGTGGCATCGGCTAAATCTACCCTCCCCAAACAAGACCAAGATAGTTTCAGGTTGTGACTCAGGAAATAGTGGCAGATAGCATTTAGCCTTTTCTTGTCCACCGTAAAGGTATCGTCGTAAAAAGTAATTTCGCGAACCCCGTATTTTTTATTAAGATATTCTATTAAACCAGATACGTATTCCGCGCTGAATGTCCTACAACGATTGCCGAAAACGCTCCTATCGCAGAATGTACACTGATAAGGACAACCTCGTGAAGTAACTAGTGACACCACGGGAAGTTTCTTGTAATTCGTAGGTGAAGGCCTATAGTAATTAGGAAATCCTGGCAAGAACCCCCATGCCGGATACGGCAGTCTATCGAGATTATCTATGTAAGGCCTTGCCCTTGTCTTATTTAATTTTCCGGTGTTACGCTCTCTGTATATTATACCCTTGATATTATTCAACCCCGATAGCGTCTCGGGTAAGCCTAAAAGCTCTAAAAGCGTATCCTCGCCCTCGCCTATTACGCCAATATCGAAATCAGGGAATCTTTCCATAGTCTCATAGGGCATTGCGGAAAGATGTGCTCCGCCAATAAGGGTGATTAAATCCTGTCGGTGTTCTTTTATAGCCTTGCTCAACCTCCCGGCAAAATCAACGTAAGAAGTGGTCGCGGTAAGTCCGACGTGAGTAGGAGAGAATTCATCTATCTTCCTGAGGACATCTTTAGTCGATAATCCCAGGTTATAGGCATCGAGTATGACCACCTCAAAGCCATTCTTATGTATATATGCCGCTAAGCTGCATAGCCCTATGGGAGGGAGTCGGCTACCCAGGCCGTGTTCCCATTCAAATTGCATTGCAGCAATAGGCGGATTTATAAGTAATATCTTCTTTGACATAAATATCTTACGAATTAAATTTGATTTTAAATACGGTAGAGGTATAATCAACCAGATGTTTGATGAGGTTAGTTTTACTTTCTCCTCCCCGACGAGTCTGATAGACCACCGGAATTTCAATAATATTGAGTTTCAATTCCTGGGCCCGATATAGAAATCTTAGATAATAATCCCCATATCCAGAAAATACCTTATCCACATCAAAATTAGCTAAGATCTCTTTTTTAAAGGCTACAAAGCCGCTTAGGTTATCTCTGGTATTAAGACCGAGTGTTATCCTAACAAAGAAGTTAAAAATATAACTGCACCAATACCTATACTGCGGACCCAGGATACCTCCTCCTTGAACATAGCGCGATCCTGATACTACATCATATCTCGAAAGAAGATGGAACATCTCTGGTATTTTCTGTGGGTCATGGTTAAAATCTGTATCCATAACAAGAACTATATCCCCCTTAGCGTTGAGAATGCCTGTTTTTATGGCTGTAGCCAACCCCCGTTCATTTTCTCTTATCAGACAATGGATATGTGGATTATCCCCGTATCTTTCTTTTATCAAATAACCTGTCTTGTCAGGGCTGTTATCATCCACAACAATAATCTCAAAGTCAGACGTATTTTCTTTGATGATCTTAAGTAAAATATCAATGAGATCTCCTGTACTTGCTTTTTCGTTATAAGTCGGTAATATAACCGAAAGCTTCATCTCTTCCTTCCAATAAATTTCTTCCTATGGACTTATTTCTTTATATATATCCTTGATTTCTTGTCAGAGAATAAATATTTTCTACCACATACAGCACAACCCGCTATATTGTTCTGATTAAATTGTAATTTCGTCCCGCATATACACATCCAGCCATGAAGAGTAGCGGGGTTTCCGTAGGCGAGTGCATAAGCAGGGATATCTTTGGTGACCACTGCGCCTGCCCCAATGAACGCATGCTCTCCGATAGTTACGCCGCAGATTATAGTTGCATTCGCTCCTAAAGTAGCGCCTTTCTTGACACGGGTCTGCCGATATTCATCTTTACGGATGATGTGGCTACGGGGATTAATCACATTAGTAAAAACAACGGAGGGACCGCAAAAAACATCGTCTTCTAATTTTGTGCTGTCGTAAATAGAAACATTATTTTGTATTTTTACATTATTACCAATAGAGGTCTTTGAACCGATAAAAACATTCTGACCGATATTACACTTTTCCCCTACCGTGGCATTACGCATAATATGAGAATAATGCCAGATTTTTGTCCCCTTGCCTATCCGGCAGGGGTGGTCGATGGTACTCGTGGGATGCGCATAATAATCATTTAAAGTCATTATTGAGCCTCCATTTTGCAAAGAAAATTCACAGGCCTCTAAGATCCTTAAAATCTTTAGCGCGCTTTGGCCGTCTGTTTTTGGCTTCTTTCTCTTAGCTATGCATCTTAGAAAATGTTTACATTCCAATAATAAAGGTTCTTCATGCTTAAATTCCACCGGCTCGGCATTCTCCCTCCAATAGGTAGGCATTTTCCCATTGAGATCAACTTTATAGTTATAAAGGACAAGTTTATCTTTAGCAATAACATCATCAAAAACTGCCATCTTTTTATTTCCTATCACAATAAGCTTCTGTTCCTTATAGGGGTGTAGCCAACTCACAAAGATATGACCTTTCGTGCCCCCTTTAAAGCTGAAATTACTTACAGTTACGTCAGCGATATCCTTATGTAAATAATTGCCTCCTAAGGCCGAGACGCTTTCTGGCATCTTATTCATCAGCCGCAGTATCACAGAAATATCATGAGGGGCAAAACTCCAGAGGATATTTTCTTCTTTTCTAATTCTACCGAGGTTTAGTCGACTAGAGTAAATATAGTTTATCTTACCCAACCTCTGCTTATCAATTAACTCTTTAAGTTTTAAGATACCGGGATGGTACTCCAGTAGATGTCCTACCATTAAAATTCTATCTTTCCGCTTGGCTAATTCCACTAATTCTGCCCCTTCATCAACTGCCATTGCCAATGGTTTTTCGACAAAGACGTCTTTATTAAAATTTAGCGCCTCTTTTGCTAAACGATAATGAGACTCTGCGGGAGTCGATATCACAACTGCCTTAATGGAGTTATTATTCAAGACTTTACTGTAGGAAGACGTATAATTTATATTGCCATATAACTTCTTTATCTCCTTTAGTATATCCCGATTAAAATCACAAACAGTATCTAAAGTCTTTAAGCCAAAAAATACCCTAACCAAATTCCTGCCCCAATGCCCTGCACCCACAACCGCCACTTTTATTCTCTCTTTACTCACTCTTTCACCTCATATATAAAGCGCCTCAAAGGGGGCTAAAACATCCTTTATCCAAAACTCCTCTTTAGATACATCTGAAAATGACTCTTAAAACGTGAAAGCTCGCCATTGAGAATCATCTTGAATCCATTAAATACAAGATAAAAAATCTTGAACCTACCTGTGGAGGCGCTATGCACATCGTAAGTAAATGTCTTTAAGATAAAGGCCAATATTTTGGGGTGCTCTCTTAAAAAATTATTTTTGCTCAATTTAACGATCAGCACCTTGGGAAAATAACTTTTCTTAGCCATATAATAAAGACTATCCCAGAATATATTCTCTTTATCCCGACTGAAGTCCAGCGTAGCCGTCCATCTTACAAGCGATTGCTGTTTTTGATCCTCTACATCTGACTCTTTAATATATTTTTTCTCTAGGGCTAGCGCCGTCAGTTCTGTCTCAGGAAAATAGGTAAGCGCATGGGTATGCAACTGGAAAGGCCGAGGCAATTGAAGCAACAACTGTAAAGTCTCACCTCTATCAGTTTCTTTTTCAAAAGGATTATCCAACAAGATATCGTAAGAGGCATTGATTTTATGGCGCCTGAATATTCGTGAGACCTCGATAATCTTTGCGTTAGAACTCGGCCTTTTGAAAAATGTGTCACGGATAAACTTCGACCCCGACTGAATCCCCATAGTGACATCACGCAAACCTGCCCTTTTTAACAACAATAATGTATCTTCGTCGGCATAATTGGGATGGGCATAACAGAAGAAGGGCAGTTTTATAAGGTCGCGATATTTTTGGGTAAAATCTGCCAGCCATTCTTTGTCTTTAGTAAATACATCGTCGTAAAAATAGACGTAACTTAAATTCTTAAACTTCTCTTTTGCTTCCTGCAGTTCCGTGACGACGTTATCTACGCTGCGCCTGCGGACATATCTGCCCAGGCCCTGATAAATCTTTCTATAAGTACTATTACAACAGTAAGTGCAGGAAAAAGGGCAGCCCCGTGAAGTCATGATGTCGTATTCTGCACGGTCCTCTGGTTTCGGAAGGATTAAAAGTTTACCGTGTTCGATGAGGTATTTATTTTCATTGCTGAAATCTGCAAAAGGAAGGGAATCAAGATTATCGAGGAGCGAATATAATTTATTTTTTATGAGGCTATTACTATTATCCCTTACCCATAGGTTACCTATACTATGATAATTAAGACCTGAAGACAGCCTTCTGCAAAGTTCAATTAGTGTATCCTCCCCTTCCCCGATACAAACCATATCCGCATATTCCAACGATTGTTGCGGTCTTATAGTGGGGTGTATTCCTCCCCATAAAGTAAGAATGCCTAATTCATTTTTAATTCTCTTGGTTATTTGGGTTGCCAGTTGAAATAGGCTGGATCTGAGGCTAAAGGCAATTATTCGTGGTTGCAAATCTTTAAGCAGCCTGATTAAGGCATCTATGTCCTGGCTTGATGCGGGGTTCATAGTATTATTGGGATTGGCTAATTTAAAGAATATGGAACTTACGTCTACATTATTTTTCCGCAGAACAGAATGTAGTGTCCTGACCCCTAAGGCATTCCAGTCATACATGGCTATCAATGCGATCCTAAAACTATTTTTCATCATTAGCTATTAATTTGCCAAAATCCAGGACTGTCCTAATTACTCTGTTTATCCCTACCGGAGTAAGTTCGGGATACAACGGCAAGGTAATAATTCTTTTATAAACATCCTCAGTGACAGGTAAGCGCACACGATAGGGTTTATATATTTTATAAAGATGGTTAGGAAAATAATGTACGCTGCAAGAGATTCCTCTTCTTCCCAAATAATCAATCAATCTATCTCTCAGGCCAGCCGGTACTTTAATCACATAAAGATGAAAAGAACTTTTGACATAAGGCCTTTCCGTGGGGATGGTAATCCAGCCTGCACTCTTAAATGCCTGATTATATTCAGATATTATTTCTCTGCGCCGCTGATTCAACCTGCTTAATTTAGCTAACTGTACTAGCCCAATCGCCGAATGTATATCATCCAGGTGTTCTTTATAGCCCAATTCCTCAACCCGATATTCCCAGGCGTAGGGTTTTTTGCTTTTCGCCCTCTCCCAGGTACTTTTGTCAATACCCATCCAGCGCAACTTCCTAAGCCTCTCGGCAAACTTCTTATTATTAGTAGTAAGCATGCCCCCTTCACCTACGCTTAAGTTTTTTACCGCGTGAAAGCTAAAGCAGGTCAAATCTCCGAAAGAGCCGATGTATTTACCTTTATATTGCGCACCGCAGGCATGGGCAGCGTCTTCAACCAAATATATGCCGCGTGCTTTTACGATATCAAGAATCTCCTCTAATTCTGCCGGATGCCCACCGTAATGCACCGGAAGAATTACCTTTGTCCTCTTGGTCAATTTTCTCTTAATATCCTCTAGGTCTAATGTTAGGGTATCTTCGTAAACATCGGCAAAAACCGGTTTAGCATTATTGTATAAAATAGCATGATTAGTAGAAACAAAGGTCAAGGCGCTGGTGATGACTTCGTCCCGCGGCTTTAAATCTAAAACCTTTAATGCTAAATGCAAAGCAGCAGTCCCTGAATTTACTCCCACCGCATACTTGACGCCCATATATTCAGCAAATTTTTCTTCAAATTCCTGCGTCTTTGGCCCCAATCCTATCCAACCACTGAACAAGGCTTTCCTTATCGCCCTAAGCTCCTCTTCAGTCATTGCGGGTTTAAATAATGGTGTTTTTATCCCCATTTCTACTCTCCGAAATAATCTTGTAGCAATCTTTCCAATACCGGCGCGTTTACCTTCACCGAAAACTTTTCTTCAACAGTATTTCTGCCGTTTAAACCAATCCTCCTCCGGAGTTCAGGATTAGTTATTAGAGCGGATAATTTACTCACCCATTCTTCTGCTGTGCGAACAAGGAAGCCGTTTTCTGCATCCTTAATGACCTCGGCGTTGGTAGGGGTAAAAGAGACGACCGCCGGTACTCCCACTGCCATATATTGCAACATCTTGCAGCCAAGTTTACCCCTGGTCCACTCGTTGTCAGGCATAGGCATAATACCGATATCAAAGCCTTGCAAATCGCTTACCTCGCTGTTGTAAGACCAATCGCTGTTGTGGATGCGTACACCATCTATATTATATCTTCCGGCGCCAATGAGCCTAATTTCTAACGACGCAAATTTCTCCGTGAGTCTCTGTAAGATGCCATCCGTTATCTTAAGATAAACGGTGGTGGAAGGACTGCCGATCCAGCCGATAATAACTTTATCCTTGCGCTGCGGATACTTAACCGTATAGCGCTCCGTATCAATAGGGCCCGGAATCAGAAATACATCCTGACAATATTGCCGTGCGTAAGACCTGATGTATTCATTTTCCACGATAGCAAGCCTACTGACTTTAAGTATCCCGGCCACTTCCTTAGATTTAGAATATTCTTTCAAGCGGCTGAATATCCCTTCGTCCTTACGGTCAGACATAAATATTGCGTCGTCTAAATCAAAAATAATATTTCTGTTAACCAGAGATAATATCTTTTCTAACCCGAAAAGAAAAGTAGTGCGCTGGAGGTATAGTATTTTATAGCGCCTGGCCAGAAAAAGAAGCAAACCAAATCTTGTCAGCTTCTCAAAAATTATCTGTAGATAATAAATAAACTTGCCTATACCTTTAAAGTTCGGAGAATTTATCATCCTTCGCGTAGCCGCATCCGAAACAATGGAAAACACGCAAAACTTGACACCCTTTTCCCTTAAATAAGGTAGATACTGATAAACTCTATACCGGGTTGCGGCTATCCTTTGTGTGCCAAAAGGAACAAATAAAACACTAATTTCCTTAGCCATTTATTTATCTCGCCAGAAACTCCTTTACCTTCTCAATCACCATATCCACATCTTCTTGCCGCATATCAAAATATAACGGCAGAGAAATTATTTCCTTATAAACCTCGTCTGTAACAGGAAGACTGACCTTAAATTTTTTAAAGAACGGCTGAATGTGGTTAGGTATATAGTGAATGCCGGCGCCTACGCCGTTTTTATTCAGGTAATCTAATAAGGCATTGCGCCTACCATCCTTAATTTTAATAATATAATTAAAAGGCGCAGTCTCTGCATAGTTGCGGCGAAGAATGGCTAGAGAAGACAATTTCCGAAAAGCCTGGTCATACTGTTTAACGATACTACGTTTCTTCTCCAATACCTTATCTATCTTTTTTAGCTGCACTAGCCCGATAGCGGCATTTATATTACTCATATGATAGCGAAAACCCTGAGTTCTA
>CAYOMI010000045.1:0-10389 GCA_964405005.1 uncultured Planctomycetales bacterium
ATATCACCTTAATAAATGATACCATATTAGTATCATTTGTCAATTAAAAAATTAAATTTTTTATTACCTTAAAATAATGTTGGCTAAATAACCAATAACCAAAATTTGTGGCACAGTAACAAGTGGCAGCCAAATTGCCACACGACGACCCACATTAAACCAAAGAAGCCCTATTTCTGTATAATCAGTAGCCACGCCTGCCATCAGAAACACAAAACTATTTCCCAATGCCCCTGTCTGTCGATAAATCTCGAAAGAAAGCGGAGATGAACCCTCGGAGCAAACTTCTATAATTGTGGCGATAATCAGCGTCACCAATAAACCCAAAAGGGTCGGACCCATAAAGCGGTGAAAGAAATGCACTGGGATATATGCCCCGGCAAGACTAGCCAAAAGTAAACCAAAAATTATCCACCAAAGTATCATATCAGAAAGCGACAGCGCACCCTTAACTATTCCTTTTATATCACTAATTAAAGTATTTGAATTCCATTTATATTCTTTTATTCTTGCTCTAAAATCCTTTAAAATAGAAAAACCTTCAGCTACCTCTACTATATTCTTATTTTTTTCAATTAATCCTTTTTTTTCCAGAAACATAAAAATAAAACCTGTATTTATAGCCACAACTATTGCGGCAATTATTATAAATAAGCCCTTTAATCCGAATAAGCTTAAAAGCATCATTGTTACAGCAAAATTTGCCCAGGGAGAAGCCAGTAAGAAACTTACCACCGCCGGGTTTGAGGCACCTTTTTTGTGCAATTGTATGGAAAGCGCCAAAATTCCGTGGCTGCAGACACTCATTAAAAAACCCAAGAAAACCGCATTAATTATTGTGGTGGTTTTTTTACGGGAAAGAATTTTAGAGATGTATTCTCTGGGAATATAGTGGTCAATAACCCCGCCTAAAAATAAACCCAGAAGCAGTGCCCACCAAATTTTATTCAGGTAATTAAAAAATACTTTGCGAAATGACCCTAAAAAGGGAACAAAATAAGAAATAATAACTAATGCTAGAGAAATAATGCTGATTATAAAGAGTCTATTTTTAAAAAGAGGGCTCTTTGCCTGCGGCTGGCAAACCTGACAGGCCTGAATTTTTTGTTGTTCTACAAATTTATCCTTACAATAGAGAGAGCAAAAGTAAAAATCCTCGCTATCTTTAGTCAGTTTTATCGCGGTCTTAGGATCCACGGACATGCCGCAGATAGGGTCTTTTACCATTGAAATTAAACCTTTTTTATATCCTTGGTGAGAAAATAACTCAGTATTGTCCTAATCACAACGATGGCCCCTAATATCCCTAAACTCTGCCAGGTGGGAGTAATTATTGTCTTAATAATATCGCTGGCAATAAAAAATTCGAGTGCCAAAACCAGATAACTGCCTAATTTAATGCGGATTGCCTCGTTGAGTTGTAGTGCACCGCCCCTATTAAAGATTTCCTTCTTCAAAAAATCAATTAAAGATAAAATTATCCCCCAAATAGTAATTAAAGCGCCGATAATGTTTAAGGCAAAACTTGTGCTATTAATAATATTATGGAAGAAATCCATTTAACCCCTCCTTTTTAAATTATTTCCAGATAAGCCAGAGGAAAAGATAGGCTATGGTTACAGCGCTGAGTGTGAAAGGAAGACCGATTTTAAGAAAATCGCCAAATTTTACCTGATAATTTCTCTTACGCAATAATCCCACTGCTACCACATTAGCGGAGGCGCCGATAGGAGTGATATTCCCACCGAGGGAAGTTCCGATAAGCAAACCAAATAAAAATAGCTCCGGGCTTATACCTAAAGAAGAAGCCACGAGTTTTGCTACAGGAATCATCGCTACTATATAAGGAATATTATCCACAAATGCGGATAATACAACTGAAAGCCACACGATAATCGTATAAGCCAGAAATTTATTTCCTTTAGTAATAGTGGTTATGATATGCGCTATATCATCAATTACACCTGCATAAGTAAGAGTACCGACAAGAATGAATATTCCGATTAAAAAGAAAAAGGTATGCCAGTCCAGATCTTTTACAACCGATAATGACTCCTTATGTTTTAATTCGTGCCAAATAAGACCCACAATGCCGTAGAAAAGACAGATAAAAGCTATGGAGTAGATGGGTTTATTCTTTACAAAACTTGAAGCAGCTAAAGTTAACAACATAAGAGTCAAAAGCCAGGTAGGAAACCAGGTTTTAACCTTTACCTCTTCTATCTGGACAACTGGCTCTTTATATTTTTTAAATAATAAATAAAGAACAAAAAATGAAGCAACTGCGCCGAACTCAACAGCAAAAGTTATGCCCGGCTTTCCTTTCATCCAGAAGAAATCCATAAAATTCATGCCACTTGAGAGGGCAAGGATAATGCTAGGGCTATCACCCACCATGGTTGCACAACCTTGTAGATTTGAAGACACCGCTATTCCGATTAAAAAGGGGATAGGATTGGCTTTTAACTTTTTAGCTACTTCAAAGGCAATAGGAGCCACAATCAAAACCGTAGCCACATTTTCCACAAAACTGGAGATAAACCCAGCCAATAAACAGACTGATAAGAGCGCCATGCCCACGGTTTTTGACCTATCCACTAATTTCGTTGCTAGATAAGCGGGAACAGAAGAATATATAAAAAGACTCGATAAAATCATGGTTCCTAGGAATACACCTAAGACATTAAAGTTTATGCTTGATATCGCCTGTAGCGGGCTAATTGCGCGACTTAGCAAAAATACACCTATAGCACAGCCTAAAACTACAAAAGGATGGCCCCTTTTAAGCATAAGCAAAATATAAGTAATAAGAAATACTGCCACAACGAATAAACTCATTTTGCTAAATCTTCTGCTAATTTTTTACCCGATAATAACATTCCACCAAAAATCGGACCCATGCGTGGACCGCCGAATACAGCATTGGCTGCCATCCCACAAACATATAGACCTGCGCAGACTTCTTTAGAATTTTTAACAATAGTCTCTTCTCCTATTTCTGCCCACATTGATTTCTCACCCATGATTTTGCCGGTTTTGGTCTTAAGTTTAAGCCCTGATTTCTTTTCTGCGATACGCACGAGTTCTGCAGCATGTCCTGTGGCATCTACCACAACTTTTGCTTTCATCGTAATGGGGTCAACATGTAAATTTGCCATTTCCACTGCTGTCCAGTTTAAGACTACTCCGCATATTCGGCCCTGACGTACCATTAAATCTTCTGCACTTAAAAGATTAAATATCTTTACTCCTTGTTTAACGACTTTAGAGCATATTGTAGATACTGCCTCAATTGAATCTGCCAAGTAATACCCCTTTTCATAAAGTCTTACTTTTATACCGAATTCATCAAGAATTCTTTTGGCCTTTTCCTGCACGACTATCTCATTAAACATTATCCCGCCGCCCCACATTCCGCCGCCAACAGAAAGTTTTCTTTCAAAAATCACTACTTTTTTATTGGCCTTGGCCAGATAATAAGCACAGGTCATACCTGCAGGGCCAGCGCCTACAACCGCTATGTCTACATCCAGGGCTGCGATTAATTTTTTCTTATAAGACTCAATTATGGCTTTGGAAATCTTTATATCATCCAACTGCATAGGTCAATCCTCCAGATCCTTTAAGGTAATTTTCTTTGCGCCTTCCTTAACCATCTCTTTAATCGCTTTTTGGGAATCATCGGGTTTCAAATTTACCCCTTTTATTGCATCCATTAATATTTTTACTTTAAAGCCGTGCTTTATAGCATCCCTGGTAGAAAATCTCACGCAGTAATCCGTAGCCAGACCGGCGATGTAAAGCTCTTTTATCCCCATCACAACCAATAATTTTGCCAGGTCGGTGCCTTTTTCATCTTCAGCATGAAAGGATGAATAGCAATCCTTCTTAGGATCCATGCCTTTATATAAGAAAATTGCCTGTTTGGGAATTTTTAACTTAGGATGAAACGCCGCGCCTTTAGTATTTTGAATACAATGCACTGGCCAGATACCGCCAAAATCCTTGAAATGTTTTGTTTTGATAGGGTGCCAATCGCGGGTTAAAAAGATAGGTAGCTTCTCTTTTGTAAAAATCTTAATATATTTATTAATCACCGGGATGATTTTGTCGCCTTCGGGTACGCCCAGGGCTCCGCCTGGACAGAAATCATTTTGCACATCCACAATTAAAAGTGCTTTTTTACTCTTCATAGAATCCTCTAACCAAAGGTAAGGATTAATAACATCATTACCACAAAACCTAAAGTAGCCCCCATTGTAGCCAAAGCCGGATTACCGCCGCGCTGAGACTCAGGGATTAACTCTTCTACTACTATAAAAAACATCGCCCCTGCAGCAAAAGCTAAAGTATAAGGCAGGATGGAACGGGCTAACACAACAACTGCTGCTCCGATTAAGGCTCCTAAGGGTTCGGCTATTCCGGATAACTGGCCATACCAGAAACTTTTTAGGCGCGATAAATGGTCCCGGCGAAGGGATACTGAAATTGCCAGGCCCTCAGGGATATCCTGAATACCTATACCGATAGCTAAAGCCAGCGCTGCCTGTAAACCACTGGGAGATGAACCAGCAACAACCGCTGCGAAAGCAATCCCTAAGGCCAACCCTTCCGGTATATTATGTAAAGTCATGGCTAGCACTAATAAGGTAGAACGCTTCCAGTGGGTCTTCACGCCCTCTGCTTTATCTATAGGGGAACCGATTTGCAGGTGTGGTAAAATCTTATCTATTCCTCTTAATACAAGCCCACCGATAACAAAACCGGCTGCCGCCGGTAGCCAGGGCGCGATATTGCGTGCCCGTGCTATCTCTATTGCCGGAGAAATAAGCGACCAGTAAATAGCAGCAAGCATAATCCCGGCAGCAAATCCCAGCATTATGTCTAGCAACTTTCTATTTATTTCTTTGGCGGCAAATACTGCCGAAGCACCAATCGCAGTCATCCCCCAAGTTGCGCAACCAGCAATAAAGGCCTGCATAACCGGATGCATATTTTGCAAAAAACCTTCCATTTTCTTTTGCCTCTCTAAAAAACGCCCGGGATAAGCGCATGACAATAAATACACTTACCCTGTTTAATATTATATTCTAAAATACTAAAAACTTCCCTTTTAATCAATAACTTTTTACAATTGGGACAATATGTATCGTTACCGAAGCCCCAGACATTGCCAACGTAGACGAAATTTAAACCTGCGCTTTGGCCGATTTTTTCTGCCCTTTTAAGCGTCGGCTCAGAGGTAGGAGAGTAATTAGTGAATTTATAATCCGGATGAAAGCGCGAGACATGCCAAGGAATATTTTTATCAATGCTTACCAGAAACTGAGCAATATCGGTTAATTCCTTATCTGAATCATTTTCACCCGGCACAACCAATGTGGTTACTTCTACCCAAATTCCTAATTCATGCATTAACTTTATAGAATCAAGGACTGGCTGCAAACTTGCGGTGCAAATCTTTTTATAAGATTCGTCTTTGAAAAACTTTAAATCTACATTGGCTGCATCCAGATACGGTTTAATCATCTCTAAACATTCTTTGCTCATATAAGCATTAGTAACAAAATTATTATAAAGACCTTTGGCCTTTGCTAATTTTGCCGTATCAAAGGCGAGTTCAAAGAATATAGTTGGTTCAGTATAGGTGTATGAGATACTTTTACATTTATATTTAAGCGCAGTCTCGACAATTTCCTCAGGCAAAAAATCCTCTCCTAGAAAACCGCTGTCACGTACCGAACTCTGGGAAATCTCCCAGTTTTGACAGAACCCGCAACGAAAATTGCAGCCTATAGTTGAGATAGAAAAGGCGGTGGAGCCGGGGAGAAAATGATAAAGTGGTTTTTTTTCTATAGGGTCAACATGACTGGCAATTACTTTTCCATATACATGGGAATAGAGTATTCCTCCTATATTCTGCCTTACGCCGCAAAAGCCAAATTTCCTATCTTGTATGCGGCATTGATGGCTGCAGAGATAACAATGAACTGATTTATTTTCTAATTTTTTATAAAGATAGGCTTCTTTCATAGTCTTAATTTTATCAGTTCATTTTCTTCAATTCTTGCAACGTGTATTATTTCCTTATGGTCTTTCTTCAGATGATAAATTATATCTACTTCGGATTTTCCATTTAAATCGCAATAGCGGCTGACTATACCGCAAGAAAGCCTAATTAAATTTTGAGCAAATTTACCTTTCCCTAAAGCAAGCGGTCCACTTAATTCTTCGGGTGGCGCAAATAAATAATCTTTTTCTTTGGCTAAACCTAACAACTTTTCATTTTCTTTTTCATTGCGGCCGACAATTAATTTTGCCTCAGGGTTTAACCTGAAATGCCTACCTAATTTTAAAAGCTCAACATTGTCGGCATTTAAATCTTCATGCTTAATAAGGTCTTTTAATCTTTTGGAAAATTCTGGGTCAGTTAATAAACAACCACCTGCAGGTTGTGGATAATCTTTGATTTTGAGTTTTTCAGCCAAAGCTATCTGAGGCCGACGCGACCTGCCGCTAAAATCCAATAGTTTATCTCGACTAATCCAGCCCTCTTTCTCCGGGATAGTTTCTTTAAGAAGTTTTGCTGATAAAGGCCTTAAGAGCAGGCCTTCTAAATCAGACCTTTTCTCAATAAGCTCTAAGGTTTGCTTATTTTGTGACATTGGACGCTGACCCAATACTTCACCGGTAATAATAAAGTTGGCATCAAGTTTTGGCCTGAGTTCCTTGGCTTTCTGTAACATAAGAATTTTACAATCAATACAGGGATTTAGATTTGAACCAAAGCCGTATCTAGGACTCTTAATAATTTCTAAGAGCTCTTTTGAAATATCAATGGTTTTTATTTCTATGCCCAGGTGGAATATCGCCGGGTTGGTTTTTTGGTCTCGCTTACCAAAAGGAGTTACAAAATTTAAACCCGTGACTTCAATACCTTGGCTTTGAATTAATTTAGTAGCTAATATGCTATCTAAGCCGCCTGAGATTAAAGCTATGGCCTTCATAGAAACCTCTTCGGAAAGAGTGCGGTTAAAAACATTAACATTTTAATCAAACTAAAATAAGAAAGCAAGGAGATAAAATTTCTTTTTAGGGTAAGCTATTAATCTATCAGTATAATTTTGGCTATGGCCATAAACCCTATGCCAAGCAGAAAGGTAATAAAAGCTAAGGTAGAGCGCCTAAGATTACTTTCTTTGTGTATCTCGGGGATAAGGTCAGAGGTGGCAATATAAATAAAACCTCCTGCGGTTAAGGGCAGAATAAAATGAGAAAAACCTCCTGCCACATCAGAAATAAAATAGCCCGCAATTGCGCCGATTACTGCAGTCAGGGCAGAAATAAAATTATAAAATAAGGCCTTTTGTTTAGTAAATCCGCCGTAGACCAGCACGCCAAAATCACCTAACTCTTGAGGTATCTCATGGAAAATTACGGCAAGCGTCGTTACTATACCAAGTTTCAAAGAAACCATAAAACTTACTGCGATAACCATACCGTCAATAAAATTATGGAATCCATCTCCGATAAGATTTAAATAAGTAAAAGCATGAATGTCGCAAATGCCATTATGGCAATGACGCCAATAGAAATATCTTTCCATAATAAAAAATAAAACAATGCCTAAGATAAGATAGGAAAAAACTGGAAGGCTGGGGGTCTTTTCTAAGGCCTCGGGTAAAATATGCAAAAAAGCACCCCCAATGAGCGCACCGGCAGAAAAACCAATGAGCGCAAATATAATCTTTTCTAATAGTTTCTCTTTTATCGCTAAGGTAAATACTCCGATAAGCGAAATGAGACTCACGAGGCAAGTACTAATAAGAATCCAGATTAAAACCATAACTAGTTTTTATGCAAGCACTTTGTAGACTTTATCTTGCGGATGGACCTTCTGAATAACTTTTATACCGATTACATCGCCAGCTTTGGCCTCAGGGACATTAGCGTGTTCAATCTGCATAGAATCTACAGGCTGCGTAAAATCCTCAGAATGACCTTTTATATGGATAGTTTCACCTACTTTTAAGGTATCAGTAAGTTCCACTATACCCACACCTATGTTGCCATAGTAATGGGTAATCTTACCAATTTCTCTTTCTTCCATAATTCGCCTCCCTCCTTAACCCTATTCCCGATTGGAGTAGATAGTCCTGCGTAGCCTTTGCCATCCTATCCAAGACAGGGTTTTCTACCTTTGTTGGCACGTTTCGAGCGCCAGTTAAGTTTTCCTCTGCGTTTCCTTTTTCCCATTAATTTGCCCTCTCTAATTTTCAAGCAAATTAATCCCGAGCAACTATTGCTTACTTCTGGCTGCGAGGGATATCAATATTTATAATAATTTGCAGGTGTGGTTTGTGAAATATAACGCACTGCCTCAATAATACAAATGCGTATTGCTTTTTCCATCGGCGTGTTAGCATATGCAGACAAACCACCACCTAAACCCCAATTACCAAAGAAACCTGCCATAAAACCACCGGCTACATCCGAGGCCTGACCTTGGACGCGCGTCGCAGCTAAAACCTCTGAAGTAGAAGCGTCTATAATACGAATATCTAAAGCCATGTGCGCCTTGTTTAAAGCAGCGCCTAATAATCCACCCAAAACACCACTGCCTACTCCACCGCCTCCGCCTATACCTGCTTTTCCACCCGAGGCCTCTGGCTCAAATTCTGTTACTGCTGCACTTACGATTAAATCTGCAGTTTTAATTTTTCCTCTTTGCGGACCACCCGCGCCTTGTTGGCTAGCGCCAGAAGCAGATAATTCTTGCTCCTGCATCACTGCACTTAATGCCTGACGTTCAACCACAGAAAAACGATTGCTATTTACTAGTGCAGTTACTAGCATCTCGCGCAAACCTGAACCAATCTCACCCGTAGCTTTGGCTGCCTTGACATCAAAATCAGCAACTGCAATTCTTGCCTTAGGACCAGAATAGGGTGGCAAGGGTGCTGCGCCAGCCGTGGTATCCACCTGGGCAGTAGGCTGGGTCATCTGTTGTAAGGTCGCGCAACCTACCAATGCCGCAACGCTATAACCCAATAATGTCATAATCAATAACATCCTCTTCATTCTTACTTTCCTCCCTCTCTATTCAACGTTTCTATTATCTTGCTAGATAAGTCTTCTGCCGCATTACTTAAAGCCTCTCTTCCACCTGAAATTACATCCATATGTGCAGAATTACCACTCGCATCAAGATAAGCAATTACCTTACCGTCTTTTACGCGAATAAGTTTGGTAGTAATATTTCCGAAACAAGAAACCATATTTGACTGTGGCACCTTGCTTCCTGAAGAGGCTATGGCCTTGCCTAAAACCACATAGTCTGCCTTAGAGAGATTTCCCAATTTCACAGATTTATCTTCAGAAAGTTCAACCAGACGAAAGGCTTTATCCTGTTTAATAATCTTATTGAGATTAGAAGGTTCCAACACCTCGTAGCCCTGCTCTATAAGTTTTCTGGCAATTGTTGCCTCAGTGGTAGATAAATCAACTTCGCTTAACCACCAGGCCTTTTGCGGACCTTCAATATTCTGTTCAGAAATAAGTAAAATAACTTTAGCTTTTGTGGCTTGAACATAAGAAACTGTCAAAATAAGCGCCAAGAATAAAACCGTAGTAATAATAGTTATCTTTTTCATAATTCCTCCGTTTTTACAAAAACACTTTATCACAAAAAAATAACCGGGTCAAGACAAAAGCACACACCTTACAGCAATTTTAGTAATTCTGTAATCCTTCTTATAATCCAATGGGGTCTTTCTTCTCTAAGTTCTTTTTGTGTACTTGAACCAGTGGTAATTGCAATGGTTCTAACTTTAGCCCTTCTTCCTGCCCGAACATCCACCGCCATATCTCCTATATATAGAGTCTCTTCTGAGTTTAAGAAAAACTTATGTATAATCTTCTTTAGTATTTCAGGGTGTGGCTTACCGTGTTTTAATTTATCTGCGCAGAGCATATAATCGAGATATTGAATAAGGCCGAGGTGCCTAATAAGTATCCGGGAAAATCTTGTCGGACGGTTACTGGCTACCGCCAGTTTATATCCTTTATTTCTTAAATACCCCAAGACTCTTTTTGTCTCAGGAAAAACACGGGAGTATCTACGCAGGGATTGTTTATGGTGCTTGCGGTATATTATTAGTGCCTTCATTAAATCCTTTTTATTCAGAAATGGTTTTAGCAAATTTTCATCTCCCCAGCCTACCGCCCGACGGATAGTTAAGGCATCTTGGACAGGATAGTCCAGTTTTCTCATCGTATAATTAAAACTTTTAATTATCGCCTGATAGGCATTAACCAGCGTCCCATCCAAATCAAAAATAATAAGTTTGATATTCTTCATATTAAACTAAAAAGGCAGGAGAATTATCC
>CAYOMI010000046.1:0-10067 GCA_964405005.1 uncultured Planctomycetales bacterium
AAACCAAAAAAAAGATTTATAGAAATATAAAGTGCTTAAGATAAAAAATAAAAAATAAAATGGCATAATTAGTCTTAAGAATTTATGACTAAAAAATTGCCAAGCGATAAATGGCCTTCTAAAACTAAATAATCCTCTCAATCTAAATATCTGCTGCCACCCCCCAACAATAAGTCTTATCCTTCTCCTGAGCCCACTTTTTAAATCTGTCTTTATTTTATCAAGGATATGTGCCTTTTTTTCGTAAATAGTGCGAAATCCTTTAAGGGCGATATTAGAAGAGATAAAGAAGTCATCATTGATTATGTCTTCTTCTAAAGGGCTGAATAAATCTCTCCTTATGGCATAAAGTGCTCCGTGTCCACCCAGCGTGGTATAGCATTTGCTCTCCAGGCCCTTTATGAAAAACTCAAAATCTAAATATCGCGCTTCAAAATCGTCGCAAGGACTCTCCTGCCTTCGCCATATATGATACATCCCACAGACACAGCCGACTTGGGGGTCATAAAAATTTTTTACCATCTCTTTAACGGCCTGCCTATTAAGCATGCCCGAGCAATCAGAAAAGACTACTATCTCGCCTTCTGCCTTAGGGATTGCATAATTAAGCAGGCCCGCCTTGCCCAAATGCCTTGAAGACTCTAAAATAGTTATTCCTTTATCTAAGTATCCCCTTATAATCTCAACGGAATTGTCTGTTGAACCGTCTGAGGCAAAGAGGAGCTGAAATTTCTCTCTCGGATAATCCAAGGATAAAGAGTTTACAATCTTCTCGGCGATTATCTTCTCTTCGTTATAAACAGGGACAAGCAATGTTATCAGGGGCTGGAAATCTCCCTTTAAAACAGCCCGGCCTTTAAACTTTGCTATGAGCCATAAAGATAAGGGGTAAATTAAAAAATGATAAATTATAATTAGAAAAGAGAGCCAAAATAAAAATCTCATTTAGGGAGGAATTTGTTGATAACCTCTTTAAAGGGAGCAAAATCAAATTCACAAAGAAGCGCTTCTATCCGCTTTTCTGTTTTATCTAAGTTTAGATAATGCTTAAATTTTGAAAGCCAATCTGCATTTTTAATTTTTGGTTGAGCCGGGTCAAACTCCCAGTTATGTAAGACTAATGCCGCAGGGTACCCTTTGCGGTTTTTATTTTTAATTATATTTCTAGAAATCCAAAAGGGAGTAAGTCTAAAAGGCCCCCCTCCCAAGACGCGGATGTTTTTACCTAAAAAACTTATTGTAGAAAGCGGGAATTCTATAAGGCGCTTTTGTTGTTTTTGTCTAACTACAAATGGATAAGGCGGAAAGTCTTTTAAGTTACCTACCGGATACATTGAAGAATCATACTCTAAATTCAGGTCTAACATTATATCCAAGACCCAAAAAGTATCTTTGGCAAGAGTGAAGGAACAAGCCCGATGACCGGAAATCTTACTGTCAGTTATACCTTCTAAAATTTTTATTGATTTTTCTAAATCCTGCCTAAATTCATCTGTGCCCATATGAGATAAAAATTTATGGTTGTAACCATGGCTTGCAATTTCATGTCCCTCTTCAGAGATACGCCTGACCAAATCAGAATGTCTTTCTGCTACCCACCCCAAGATAAAAAAAGTTGCTTTGACCTTATTTTTTTTAAGTATATCCAGAATAAGTTCTGTCTGACATCTAACCCTACTCTCTAACTTCTCCCAATCCTCTCTTCTGATATAAGGTGAGAAATTTGTAACGCAGAACCACTCTTCAATATCAAAACTTAATGCATTCAACATGCCCTAAAAGACATCCCAATCCCCTAAGGTAATAAACCAGTTTCGGTAATCGTAGAAGAATTCTCGGTCTATCTCTGAATTTATCAGTTTACCAACAAGAGTAAATCTTCTGGGATTAAATCTCTCCGACAATCTCATAAACCCGAGATTCTTGAAGAGAGAAAAATAGAAACTATCTTTAACTAAAATTGCAATAGATGTACAGGCCCCCTCTTTTCTTAAGTAATCTATCGCCTTTTCTAATAATGTACCTAAAATCTCCGGGGAGCCATCTTTCACCAAGAAATCCATAATCAGTCCCGTTCTGAAAGCAAAAATATTTCTAATCCTCAGAACTATATAGCCCAAGAGTTCTTTATCATTCTGGGCAATCAAAAGTCTGTATTTTACAGCAGGCTTCATTCGATATCGCCAATTTAAATATTTTCTATCTCTGATAACCGCGGTAGGTATTTTTTTTGTTGAATCCTTAAAAAGGGTATCAAATCTTTCATCAAACTCATCTGCTTCGCTAACGGCAACTCTTCCCTCCTTCTTTTTGCAACTCAGAACAGGTAAAATTAAAGGTTTGACCAAAAGGGGAATCGTAGCAATAATCTTCCAGCCCATTTTTAAAAACCCAGGCAGGGAAAGCTGGTTGGGAAAGGCGAGACAAAAATCTACCCCTGACCTTGAGAGTTCTTTCATCGAAGTCTCTTGCAGGGACTTAAACATGCCTCTTCTGCGAAAATCTTTATGAGTCAATAAGTCCAAGACTATCCCTGCCTTACAAACCCTGTCTCTTACCTTCAAATCGGTTAAAATACTGGGATAATGCCCTATAATTTTACCATTGAATTCGCTGATAAAGGTTATAGAACCGCCTGAAGGGTTATCTTGATACAGCCATTGGTATAATTCAGCATTAAGCTCTTTTAGTTTCTGCGAGTGGGTCTCGGTAAATATATCGTGCATCAAACACAATATCTTAGCAATATCTTCTTTTCGGGCTATCCTAATTTTATTGTCTATCCTTATATTAGTTTTATTCATTGAAGACTTTCCTGTCTCTTTTTACATTTTGCCAGTAATAAAAGGCCAAATAAATAAGACAGCGGGGTCTTTCCAAGAAAGAGGTCTAATTCTATGGCTTTCTTCCCAATAAATTTGCTTACTTTTGGAATTCTATTTACAATTCCACTTAATTCATCTATACTAAAATATTTATTTAATAATCTTTTAAATTCAGGCGCAGAAAAATTATAATAATACACTTCGTATTTTAACCCCGGCCCTCCTTTTATAATTCCTTCTTTGCCGATAAGTGCTTCTTGAGGTTTGCTTCTGCCCATAAATTTTAATAATCTTCTTGCAATCGTATAATTCATAACTGAAATTACCAATTCTCCATTTATCTTTAGCACTCTCTGCATATCTCTAAGGACTTCTATCCTGCATTTAAAACCAGGAATCATTTGCAATAAAGATACGCAAAGAATCTTATTGAATATATTGTCTTTTAAGGGTAACGCTGCTACTGCTGCCTGAACAAGCTCAAAATTATTCAGCCCCATAGAATCGAGACGCTTTTTTAAAACAAACAACGAATCTAAAGAAAAATCAATGCCCACTGCAAGCTTGCATTTTGCCACAAATCTCCTCATCAGCCTGCCAGAACCGCATCCTAAATCCAAGATAATATCTTCTTCTTTAGCATCCAGTTTTTCTAGTGTCTGCGGTATTTCTGTTTCATTCCGCCATGAAGGTATAGAATCCTCAAAATCCTCCTTATCTGCATCCCATCTTTTTATATCTTCTTTATCTCTCCCTGCCAACCTCAATGTTTCTATAATATTCTCTTCTTTTTTAAGGATTGTATCTGTAAAAGTTTCTCTTTGGGCAAGAAAACTTTATTTTTCTTAATAAATATATCTTCATTTTTATCTCTTAATCCATCTGGAAGCATTCTGGGAATCCCATCAGCGATGGGATACCACCTATGACAAACAGGGCAAAAGAATATTCCTGCTTTTATCTCAGAGTTATTCCTCTCGAAGATATGCAATTCCAGCGAGGCAGATAAATCATAAGGGCAAATTATCATTTCAAGGAATGATTCTTTCATTGCATCACGGACTTCTTTTTAGATAAATCAATGTATATCTCTTCTGTTTGTTTAACCATTATTTCAAAAGAAAAATTTTCTTCAACATGGGCTCTTGCCTTAAGCCCAATGGCCCTGGCTATAGCCGGCTCCTGTAAAAGGTAGTAAATCTTTTCTACGGCTCCGCCTACATCCTTTGAGGCCAAGATAAAGCCTGTTTCGCCATTTCTTACCAACTCTGCGTTACCTCCTACATTGTTAGCTACTACGGGTTTAGCTGATGCCATTGATTCCAGGATAACATTTGAACATCCTTCATAATGCGAGAAGAGGACAGATACATCAAAAATAGACAATACGTCTGCTACATCATATCCTTCAAGATAACCTCTGGAGGATAGAAACTTTGTATGAAAAGATAACCCTAGCCCTAAGGCGCGTTTCTTTATCTTGTCTTTCAATTCTCCATCGCCTATTAGGATAAAGTAAATATTTTTGACCTTAATTAAAAGCTCCCTAGCCACGTCTAAAAACATAAGGTGGTCCTTGCGAGAAGAAAAATGGGCAATCATTCCAATAATCTTACTATCTTCAGGGATATCCAGGGTCTTCAAAACCTCCTTATTTTTACCTAAAGGCCGACACTTCTCTAAATCAACCCCATTATAAATTACTGAGATTTTAAAAGAAGGCACGTTCTCTCTCGCGCACAGAAATTTCCTTACTGCATTTGCATTAACAATAAATCTATCGGTAAATAAAGAGAGAATTCTATCTGTAAGAATATGATATGGCCTTTTCCATACATCCACATTTCTCTGCGAAGAAATAATTACAGGAATTCTAGCCATAGCCGCTGCTATCCTTCCGTAACAATCAGAGGCGAATAGAAAGGTATGCACTACCTGGGGTCTTTCTTTTTTCAATAATTTATAAAGCTGAATTATACAAGACACATCAATCTTTCCTTTTTGGTCAATAAGATAATACCTGACTCCATATCTTTCTAATTCTCTAACTAAAAATATAATACTTTTAGACAAGATGCATATAGAAACATCAAAGACACCTCTATCAATCCTCTTTGCCAACTCTACTACCTGCTGCTCGGTCCCTCCTACCCACAACCTGTCAATAATTAACATAACTTTAATCATAATTTTCGCTACCTTTTAGAAGATATTCCTTTTAAAAGGCGCTTTTTTAAAAAGAAAAAGCGTTCTAAAATAAATCTTAGAGAATCTATCACAAATGGCAAGATATCCTTAAAAGAAAAACAAGCAAAAACCATTCTGCCTTTCAGGGAAACTAACCACTCCTTAATGCTGATTTTTCCCTGGGCAATATACCCATTAGGCGCGAAACAGGCAAGTAAATCCTCCCAGAGACATATCCATTTTATTCCTTCGATGGACCGAGATTTTTTCTCCATTGCTATGCCCAAGGAATCAAAAAAGGCAAGATATTCAGCATCAAATACTGAATAAGCAATGAGTCTATTTTGTTTTGTAACCCTTACATTAATATCTAATATCTTATATATACCGTCTTGCGGGTCTCTTTTAAACTCAATCTCCGCAATCCCATAATAACGCATATCTTGAAGCAATTCTATGCCGACTCTATTTAATTCATCATCCATAAAACTTTCACAAAAAGTTCCTATTCCGAAATCAACCGGTAACTGACGTAGTTTTTTATATCCACAGATTATTAACGGAGTAAATTCTCTATTAATATAAGTATAGAATGTATAAATATCGCCTCCGGGAATAATTTGTTGAACCAGCGCATCAATTTTCCTACTCATTGCTAATTTAAACTTCCCATAGAGTTCATTTTCTGATTCTACCTTTAAGCATTTAACAAAAAAATCTCTGAATTCGTGGCTATACACAGGTTTTAATATGCAGGGGAAGTTTACCTCTTTTATAATAAGCCCTAATCCTTCAAGACTACCGGGATAAAAAGTCTTAGGATAGGGTATATTTTTTTCTTCCAGCAATCTATAAAACTTTTTTTTGTTAATAAATTTATCCATTATTTCAAAAGGGGGCATTGGAAAAATGTAGAATTTTTCTAAGACCCCGCGGTATTTTGAAATAACCAGAGCAATAGGGTCGTTAGCAACAAATAGAACCAACCTCCTGTGACTTTCTTTACCGTATTGGACTAAAGAATCAATAAATTCTGCTTCTTTTTCAGGGGCTGGGCAATTTAGTTTCTTGCCAAATCTGGAAAATCGGTTAGGGCTAAATACATAAGGGCACATCAGGGTCGTGGGAATCCCCTTCTCAGAAAGCCCCCTTAAAACGCCTAATACCGAATATCCGCAGTCATCTATAATAACTGCCTCGGCATTTAAGGCTGCTATATTTATTCTTTCTTGCTCCATTATATCTAAGTAGGAGAAACTTTCTTCCTCAACCAGAATTTCTTTCCGTATCCCCGATACACCAACTCCTTCAACTTCTCTGAACCTAAATTACTCAAACCTAAGCTCTTCATAGTCCTACCGTTTCTTCTAAAGTCAAAACTACAGGCCTTACAAGCCAAGTCGATTATCAAATTCATTGTTGGGGTTTTAACTCCTAATTGACTGCCTAATGATGCGATAGGAACCAAACCTGTTGGCACATCCTCCCAGATATATCTGTGATTTAAGGTAGGAGGCGCTAATATCCAACGATAACTGGCAGTATTCTGTAATGCTTCATATAAACTGTCACCCGCTGAACCATATACCTCCTTTAGCCATAAACGGACTGAGAGGGTATTAACCCCTAAGGCTTCTGCAACCCTAACTCTCTCTACATCCATCTCTTCCAAAATTTTAGCTATTGTGGGAGTGATACCTTCATAATAATAGATAAACTGAGTTTTTAAGTTTTCTATCCAGCCTATATTGAAGAGGGTAGGAGCAGGATGCAGTATGCATCCAACATTACTTAGACTTGTTTCTAATACATTTTTGGCTGGTATAAATTGGGGGAAATATGCCCTTAAGGCCTCAATTACCTTACGGGTATCTCTGCTCGGAAAGGCTGCTATAGGAACCTTTCTTTTTAAGGCATATATCATAATTACTAGTCTTTCTTCCAAGAGCCGACAGCTATAGGGTGCGGTTGGGGTTTCAGCTATAATTAACTCTTTTTTTATTTTTAGTCTTCTCAACCTCTGAGTGAATTCTATTGCACCACCAGTTCGGCCGGGCATAAGTATTATCATCTGACCATCTCTGAATTTAAGAGAACAGGCCTCTGCAATGTCGTTATGGGCATAGGCAGGAACTGTAATAATTATTATATCGGCACTTCCCAAAGCACCTTCTAGGTTAGAGGTTACCTTATTTATCTTACCAAAGTTCTCTATTGCGCCTGCAAGTTCTATCCCGCCTTTCTCTTGTATAGATGCTATCCTTCTAGCGCCTCTATTATACAAAGTTATCTCTGCACCTAAAATTGCTAAATGAGCAGCTATGGCTTGGCCTTCTGCCCCTGCGCCAATAATGAGAAATTTGTTGTTTTTCATCTTAATATCTTCCTTTTAAGTCTTATCTAAGATTCTTTTTATTCTTTGTTTTTCAGACAGAGGTTTTTTGGTTCGTGGGTCTATTGTAACACAGGCACCGTCAATTATAGCCGTAGCAATATTGCCCTTAGCAACTTCACTTCCCTGTAACTGCGGTGCATCCAATATCCCCATCTCAACTGCCTTAGTTAAAACTTCCGGCCTTGTTAAAGAATCGTCCTTACCGCCGCCTATCTTTTTGACTGCCTCTAAAATAACCCAGGCCTCGTATTTTAATTTCTCTTTTTGACTGCGGACATAACGGTCGGCTAATAAAGCAGACGGGAATCCTCGGTAATACTCCTCAATAATATGATTAACCATCATAACACTCTCAATAATCTCTTTGGCTTTTGCCTCATATTGAGATTCACTATAAGCTACCACATGAATGATTTGCGGATTTAGCATTAGCCCTAAAGTAACAGAAAAAACCAGTTGTGCTTTTGCAACCTCTAAATCTACCGGAAAACTTAGCAGTCCAGGCCTAATTTGACGATATGAGGTAAAGATATTGCTATGAAGGCTCTCTATCATCTCAATTTTTGCTAACATTTTAGCTAAATCCATAGTCGGAGATATTTGAGGAGGCGTATTAAGCATATATTGAGAAACATAATATTTTACCCCCATTTTTTTGGCATTAAAAGCAGCTAAAAATGCTGTGGCAACCGCTATACTATCAGGGGCGTACCTAAGACTCCATTGGTGAGAATCATTGACTTCTACGGGGATATCTCTTTCACCATGCCACTGCATCAATTGTTGCGCCTCTTGAATAGATTGTATTAATGTCCTCGGGCCCCTCTTATCCATTCTGTTATACCAGAATAGCGGAACCGCACACCAGGCATTCTTTATAGCTTTGACCAGCATCTTAGCCCATTTTAAAACATCATTAGTTCCACTATAACATCTGCATAAGGGATAGTTACCGCATCGGGTTGCCTCATATATTTTGGCAAAATCTTTTTCACTCCTTACAGGCACTCCGCCTGCACCCTTTGTTTTGCTCTTTTGCTCTCCGGGTCTAAAAAAAGACTCCTGGGCAGTTTGGTCAGGAGCAATGGAAACTATATCTAATACCCCTGTTTGGGCTATTTCCTTAATCGCCTTAACGGTAGCTCCCACCGTAGATAAACCAATATGATGTCTTATTAAAGGATAAGGTTGCCTAAATTTTATCCGCTCAACCAGACTATCAGGAAATCTTATCTTTTTCTTTTCTTTGCAAGACATACCGCGCAAAAAAGAGATTACTTCATCTCTAAGTTCCGTCCCATCAAATACTCTCTTAAAAATGCCTATTTTTTCAGCAACTCGGCACGTAGAGGTCGTTCCGCCAAAAAGGTAATCCCTATCCAGTAAATTTTCACGAGAAAGACTCTTCTTTAATTCAAGCAATAATTTCTTACACGATTGCGCCGAAAGTCGGTAACCTATCGCAACAATATCGGGTTTTTCTCTTTTTATGCCCTGGATTAACTGTCCGACCGAAACAGCAGACCCTAAAAACTTAATATCGCATCCTAGTTGCTTACCTAACTCCAGGAAGTTTAATACTCCGGCCACATGAATACAATTTCCAATCTCAACGCCTAATATTCTTTTCATTTCTTCAATTTGGCCTCTTCCTAAAATAGATTAGCCGCCCAGCGATAAAATACCCTGAATAAGTCTAATAAACGTTTTTTTAAAAATACGACTCGCTGAAGAAGAAATCTTAGAGAATCTATCACAAATGGCAAGATATCCTTAAAAGAAAAACAAGCAAAAACCATTCTGCCTTTCAGGGAAACTAACCACTCCTTAATGCTGATTTTTCCCTGGGCAATATACCCATTAGGCGCAAAACAGGCAAGTAAATCCTCCCATAGACATATCCATTTTATTCCTTCAACATAATTAAAGCTTCTCTCCATTTCTATCCCTAAAGAGTCCAAAAAGGCTATATACTCTATATCTATTCCCGAAGCAGCGGCAAGCCTATTTGACTTCTCTACCCTCACATTTATTTCAAGCAGTTTATATTTGTTATCCCTGATATCTTTTATAAACTCAAAACCGGCGATGCCGTGATATCCTATTTCCTGCAGCAAGGAAATACCAAATCTATGTAATTCTTCATTCTTGAAACTTTCGCAGAACGTTACTATCCCAAAATCGGCTGGCAATTTTCTTATTTTTTTCGCTCCCCACACTCCCAGGGGTTGCGATTTTTTATTCATATAAGTATGAAAAAAGTAGGTGTCTCCACCAGAAATTAATTCTTGAACTACAAGTTTTAGCTTGTGTGAATCTGCTAATTTATATTTCTCAACTAATTCCGCAATTAAATTAACCTTAAAGCATTTAAGGCCGAATTTTCTTACAAAATGATAGGAATCCACCGGCTTTAATAGGCAAGGAAGGTGTATTATCTTACCCATGCTTACAACTTCTTCTAAATTCTTAGGATAATATGTAACAGGACAAGGTATGTTTTTCTTACTTAAAAACTGATAAAATTTCTCTTTATAGATAAATTTTTCAACAATTTCATATGGCGGGATAGTAAAAATATAAAACTCTCTAAGTATTCTATTAAATTTTGAAATAACCAGAGCAATAGGGTCGTTAGCAACAAATAGAACCAACCTCCT
>CAYOMI010000047.1:0-10035 GCA_964405005.1 uncultured Planctomycetales bacterium
AAAATAATCATTGTGGATATCCATGCCGAAGCAACTTCAGAAAAGGTGGCCTTGGGCTGGTATTTAGATGGCAAAGTTTCTGCGGTTTTAGGCACTCATACCCATATACAAACTGCAGATGAGAGAATTTTGCCTAATGGAACTGCCTATATTACAGATGTAGGTATGACTGGGCCTTATGACTCAGTTATTGGCAGAAGGGTTGAGGATGTCTTAGAGAGATTCTTGACTGCGGTTCCGGTGAGGTTTGAGGTTGCCAAAGAAAATATTCAGTTGCACGCTGTGGTGTTGGATATAGATGAGAACACTGGCAAGGCAAAATCAATTGTTAGGATACAAAGAAAACTATGATAATAAGAAAA
Organism: uncultured Planctomycetales bacterium; assembly: GCA_964405005.1. Lineage (GTDB taxonomy): Bacteria > Omnitrophota > Gorgyraeia > Gygaellales > Profunditerraquicolaceae > CAYOMI01. The sequence goes on from CAYOMI010000047.1 coordinate 363, forward strand.
GTGTTCAGTGTTCAGTGTTTGGTATTTAGTGTATTATTGATACTGTTTGCTGTATGTTTTGCCCAAGAGGCTGACCTAGAATTCACCTTAGATGTTACCTCCCAAACTATTCCCCTACCTAAGATTTTTAAACCCAATATTGATTTAAGCGGCCGCGGATATAACAGTCAGTCCAGTTGGCCACAGTCTCTGGCAGCAAAAGAAGTTTTAGATACCTGGCAGAAAGATATTGGGTTTAATGGTATATATCGTCTTCAATATGACCTCTGGAATATAAATCAACTTGCCAAGGATCAATATCTACAAAAGGCCTTATTAGAAAATTATGAGAATATTATTAAGAACATCACTGATTCTGGGGGCATAGTTATTTTGGATATTTTTGGCACGCCCCCTGGTTTGGGTAAGGTTCTCGACAAAACTAGCCCCCCCATTGATTTGAAGGCATTTAAGGAATTGGTTAAGAATCACATAAGGCAATTAAGTTGCCAGAAAAAATATAATATATGGTATGAGGTCTGGAGTGCTCCAGATCAAGATGGATTCTTTGTAGGCAGGAAACAGGAATATCTTAATTTATATCGTGCAGTTGCAGATGCGATAAAAGAGTTAGAAGATGAATTTAAAATACAAATACCTGTGGGTGGTCCGGCGGTAAGTTGGTGGTTTCAGAATGTTGACATTAATACTATAATTACGCCAGAGCACAGTCTTATTTATGACCTGATTAGATTCTGCTATTGTTATCGCCTACCTTTAGATTTTATTAGTTGGCATTGCTATTCTACCGATCCTAAAGTAGAAAAAGAATTCACCCGTTACAATAAAAATGCAATAGCTCTTATCCGGGATTGGCTCTCTTATTTTAAATTTGATAAAAACACACCATTAATTGTGGACGAGTGGAATTACGATAGAAGTGCTAATATAATACCGGAGAGGGGGCAGAATGCTAATATCTGCGCTAGTTACATTCCGGCACGAATTAAGAATATGTATGAGACAGGTCTTGATTATCAACTCTTTTTTTCTTTAGAAGATTTTGAAAATAATAAGGAAGGCGTAGTGAGAAACACTGGTATCTTTTGGTTTGACTCCAAATCTTTAGAATATAAAGGTGGCTACAAATCTATATATAATGTCTTTAGAATGCTACAAAACTTAGATAATGAGATGTTTGTATCTTCGCTAAAATTTAATGATGAATTTGTAGGCATCATCGCTACTAAAGCAGAGGATAGAATCGTTATGTTGATTTTTAATTATGCTGATACAGAGTTCTTTAATAATTACATTTATCGCGGTATCGCCCATTTTAGCGACGGTGAGAGAAAATTACTTTTAAATCTAATAAAATCCCGGAAGTTAGAGAAAGTCATGTGTAAGGAATTAGATATTAATCGTTTGCGCTTAACTAAGAGGATGAAAGCGTTATTAAAGAAGGCGCAGGAGTTAAATGATGGGGCTTTAAAATCTGGTAGCAATGCCCGTAATATCAAAATAGATATTAAGAATCTAAAAGGTAATTATATTTATCAGAGATATGCAGTAGATTCTTCCTGTTACAAAGATTGTTTTTTTACGCCTGTTGAGGAAAAAGAGGTCGACATCTTAGATTTATATCAGGAAAGATTAGTACTTAATCCCTATTCAGTTAATTTGATAATTTTAAAGAAAAGTCCACCCAAGGAAATAAATAGCCCTAATGTAGATGATACTACCCAAATCAAAAAAGAATAGTTTTATGTCCAAGACCTTGCCAGATCTAATTACAGAGACCGCATATCAAAAAGAACCCCGACACATTTACACCGTTTCTGAAATCACTAAGGATATAAAGATAATCCTCGAGAATACCTTTGGTGAAGTTTGGGTAGAAGGAGAGGTTTCTGGTTTTAGTAGAATTCCTACTGGCACGGCATTTTTTAATTTAAAGGATAGCGCCAGTCTTCTTAAATGTGTACTTTTTCCTTCTTATGCCGCGTCTATAAAATTTGAAATAAAGGACGGCATGAGCTTAGTCTGTTTCGGTCGTATGAGTATCTATGAAAAAGAAGGTAAATACCAGTTATATGTACAACAGATTGAACCAAAAGGAATAGGTAGTCTACAATTAGCCCTTGAACAACTAAAACAGAAATTAGAAAAAGAGGGTTTATTTTCTCCTCGCCATAAAAGGCCAATACCTTATTTACCAGATAGAATTGGTATAGTGACCTCTATATCAGGTGCAGCCATAGAGGATATCCTCAGGGTTTTGGAAAGAAGGTTTAAAGATGTGCATATTATTATTAATCCTGTACGCGTGCAAGGTGAAGGTGCAAAAGAAGAGATTGCCCAGGCAATAAAGGACTTTAATCTTTATAACCAGCAGTTGATGAGAGACCAACAGATTAAGGTATTGATTGTCGGTCGCGGTGGAGGAAGTATCGAAGACCTCTGGGCATTTAATGAAGAGGAGGTTGCCAGAGCAATATATAATTCAAAGATACCTGTAATTTCGGCAGTGGGCCATGAACGCGATTTTACCATTGCGGATTTGGTTGCAGATTTCCGTGCCTCTACTCCGTCGGTTGCCGCGGAAATGGTATTACCCAAGAAAGAGGATTTAAAGGAGAGATTGAATGATTTTAATCAACGTTTAAAAAGAGCATTTTTAGATATAGCGATAGATTACCAACAGACAATTGATAATTCAGCCTATCGCCTAAATTTAGCTACACAGCATATTATAGCACTCGATACAAATCAATTTAATGCCATAAGAAATAAATTGATTTTATTCAATCCTTTAAACATCATTTTGCAACATAAAGATAAGATAATTAATTTAGTAAGACAGAGCCATCTGCGGATAGAGTATTTTATAAAAATTAAAGATGCACAGTTTAGCAAGGCCATTGAAAAATTAAATAGCCTTTCTCCACTTAATATATTATCGCGCGGCTACAGTATAACTTTTAAGATGCCAACAGAGGAAATATTAAAAGACATAAGGTCAGTTAAATTAGGTGATAAAATTAAGACGCGACTACATAAAGGTGAAATATTAAGTGAAGTTAAAGATGTTGGTATGGGTAGTTGAAGCTTAAGGAGGTTTAAGATGGCAGAAATAAAATTCGAGGAGGCTTTGAAAAAATTGGAAAAAATCGTTGAGGATTTAGAAAAGGGCGATTTGACTCTGGATGAGGCCTTAAAGAGATACCAGGAGGGAATTGAACTTTCGCGTATATGTTCTCAGAGGCTGGAGAGTGCCAAGAAAAAGATTGATATTTTAGTGAAAAATAAAAAAGGCGAGTTCGAATTAAAACCTTTGGATGAAGTAAAAACAGAGCAGTAAAATGTTACTGGAGAATATAAGTTCGCCCCAAGATTTAAAAAAATTAACCCTTGAGCAACTACCACAACTTGCCTGGGAAATCAGACAGAGCATAATTGAAGCTGTTTCCTCTAGCGGTGGTCATCTTGCCTCCAGTTTAGGCGCGGTAGAATTAGCCATAGCCTTACATTACTGCTTAGATACGCCACGCGATAAAATCATTTGGGATGTAGGGCATCAGGCGTATGCGCATAAGATTTTAACTGGCAGAAACAAGGATTTTAATAGCCTTCGTCGGTATCAAGGAATAAGCGGTTTTCCTTCCAAAGATGAGTCTGTTTATGATACTTTTACTACCGGCCATAGTTCCACTGCTGTTTCTTTGGCACTGGGTTTAGTCTGTGCCAGAGATAGTCTTTCTTCCCAAGAACAATTTAAAGTTGTGGCAGTAATTGGTGATGGTTCTTTAAGTGGCGGCCTATGTTTTGAAGGGTTAAATAATGCTGGACATCTGAAAAAGGATATTTTGGTTATATTAAATACAAATGAATTAAGCATTTCTCCCAATGTAGGAGCATTAAGTACATACCTTAATAAACTTATTTCTTTACCCATTTATAACCGTTTTAAAACCTCTTTGGAAAACTTTGCTAAGTCCCGTATTCCCAAAGGAACACGGATTATGAGACTTGTCAGCAGATTCGAAGAGAGTCTTAAAGGATTATTTGTCCCAGGTATATTTTTTGAGGAACTCAGTTTTCGTTATTTTGGGCCATTTGACGGTCATGATTTAAATGGTCTCATTCACACCCTAAAAAATATTCTACATATTCCTGGGCCAAGGCTTCTACATGTGATTACCCAGAAAGGCAAAGGTTATTCTTTTGCCGAGAATGAACCTATAAGATTCCATGGCACAAGTCCTTTTGATATCACAACCGGCAAGCTTAAGATTAAGGCTGAAGGTGAAACAAAAACTTATACTGAAGTATTTAGTAAAAAATTGGTAGAGTTAGCCAAAGAGAATAAAAAGATTGTAGCCATAACCGCAGCCATGCCTGAAGGGACTGGCTTAGATAGATTTCGTGATTTATATCCTGAGAGATTTTTTGATGTTGGCATTGCCGAAGAGCATGCCATATGTTTTGCCTCAGGTCTTGCCAGGGGCGGACTTAAGCCTGTAGTGGCAATTTATTCTACATTTTTACAAAGGGCGTATGATCAAATTATTGAAGATATTGCTTTGCAAGAAACCGCAGTAGTTTTGGCTATAGATCGCGCAGGTATAGTGGGTGAAGATGGCGCTACGCATCAGGGCGTTTTTGATATTGTATATTTACGCAGCATTCCTAATCTGGTAGTAATGGCACCTAAGGATGGTCAAGAATTAGAAATGATGTTAGAATTTGCGCTAGATTTAGATAAACCGGTAGCCATAAGATACCCTAAAGATAAAATCCCAATTTCCCAATCCCAATTTCCCAATCCCAAACTCGAATTAGGAAAAGCTGAAGTCTTAAAGGAAGGAAAGGATTTTGCAATAGTTGCTTTGGGAAGTATGGTTATACCTTCGCTTAAGGCACAAGAATTACTGGAAGAAGAAGGTTTATCCGGCGTTTTAATTAACGCGCGTTTTGTAAAACCGCTGGATAGAAATTTATTTAAATCATTGGCAGAAAAGACAAAATTTATTTTTACAGTGGAAGAGGGAATTGTGGATGGCGGTTTTGGTAGCGTGGTCTCCGAAGCGATACAAATACCCACCGTAAAAATTGGTCTGCCTTGCGGATTTATTGCACACGGGAAAAGAGAAATTTTATTGGAAAAGCACGGCTTAACCCAAGAAGGTATTAGTCAGCGCATTAGAGAAACGATAGAAAGAAATGTCTAAGATTACGATTAATCAAGATAAATGTAAGGGCTGTCTTTTATGTGTTAATTTTTGTCCCAAGGCACTTATTGTTAAAAAAGATAAATTAAATAAGCGCGGTCTTAATTATGTGGAATTTAAGGATAATGGCGAATGTTTGGCTTGCATGATGTGTGCGGTTATTTGCCCTGATTGTTGTATTGAGGTCTATAAGTAAAATGGCAGAAAAAATTTTATTAACTGGAAATGAAGCAATAGGCGAAGGAGCTATTCAGGCGGGGTGTCAATTTTATGCTGGATATCCCATTACACCGCAAAATGAAATAACTGCTTATATGGCCAAGCGTATGTTGGAGTTAAATCGCGTCTTTATTCAGGCAGAATCAGAGTTGGCGGCCATAAATATGGTCTTTGGCGCTTCTGCAGCAGGCGTGCGGGCCCTGACCTCCTCTTCAAGCCCGGGGATAAGCCTTAAGCAGGAGGGTATTTCTTATATTGCGGGTTGCCAGTTGCCCGCAGTAATTGTAAATGTCATGCGCGGCGGTCCGGGATTGGGTAATATTGCACCTGCCCAATCAGATTATTTTCAAGCCACACGTAGTGGCGGCCACGGCGATTATTATTCTATAGTTTTGGCACCATCCTCTGTTCAGGAGGCATTTGAGTTTATGAAACTAGCTTTTGATTTGGCAGATAAGTATCGCAATCCTGTTATTATTTTGGCTGATGGGATGCTGGGTCAGATGATGGAGCCCCTGGAAGTTACAAGTTATAAGTTACAAGTTATAAGTAAAAAACAAAAACTCATAACTCATAACTCATCACTTATAACTAAAGAATGGACATTGACAGGCTGTAAAGGCAGAAAACCCAATATCATCCGCTCCCTTTATTTAGCAGAAGGCGTTCTAGAAAAACTTAATCTAAGATTGCAGAAAAAATATAAAGCCATTCAGCAGAAAGAACAGCGTCATGAAAGCCTAAATTTATCTGACGCTAAAGTTATTCTGGTTGCCTATGGAACCATGGCCAGAATTGCAAAGAGTGCAGTAAAGAGATTAAGAGATAAGGGTAAAAAAATTGGCTTAATCCGACCCATAACTTTATGGCCTTTTCCCAATAATATTTTTAGACGATTAGCAATGAGCAATAAGCGATTAACGTTTTTAGTAATAGAGATGTCTTACGGCCAGATGTTAGAAGATGTGAGGCTATCTCTTAATGGCAGGGCCAAAGTAGAATTTTTCGGTCGGGCAGGCGGAGGAATTCCCACAGAAGAAGAGATTATAAAGAAGTTAGAAGTTATAAGTGATAAGTTATAAGTTAAAAAAATTAACTTCTCACTCATAACTCATAACTCATAACTTCTGATGCAGAAGATATTTAGTCATCCCAAATCTTTAAGAAATATTTCTACACATTATTGCCCTGGCTGCGGTCATGGCATAGTGCATCGTTTAATTGCTGAAGTAGTAGATGAATTAGGTATAAGAGAAAAGGTTATTGCTGTCTGCCCTGTGGGTTGCGCAGTGATTGCCTACGATTACTGGGATTTTGATTGTTCTGAGGCAGCGCATGGCCGGGCCTTAGCAGTGGCCACAGCCATAAAAAGAGTAAGGCCCGAGAATATTGTTTTTACCTATCAGGGCGATGGTGATTTGGCTGCTATTGGCACAAATGAAACCATTCATGCTGCTAATAGAGGAGAAAATTTAACCACTATCTTTATTAACAATGCGGTTTATGGTATGACTGGTGGCCAGATGGCACCCACTACTTTATTAAAGCAAAAGACCGCTACCACACCCAAAGGACGAGATGCAAAATATCATGGATATCCCTTAAAAATTTCTGAGATGCTAGCAATATTACCAGCAGTAAAATACATTGAGCGAGTTTCCTTACATTCGCCCCAGGAAGTGATAAAGACAAAAAAAGCTATAAAGCAGGCATTTCAAAACCAGATTGATAATTTAGGATTTTCTTTGGTTGAGGTATTATCGCCTTGTCCAACATATTGGGGCCTTACACCAAAAGATTCGCTTGATTGGATAAAAGAGGTAATGGTTAAGGAATTTCCTTTAGGCAGGCTAAAATGATAGAAAAAATTATCATTGCTGGCGCAGGTGGACAAGGTATAATGCTTTTAGGAAAGGTTTTAGCTGAGGCTGGCCTAAAGCAGGATAAATTTATTACTTGGTTTCCTTCTTATGGTGCAGAAGTGCGTGGCGGGGCTGCTTACTGCATGGTGGTTATTTCAGATGAAGAAATAAGTTCTCCTTATGTTGAAAAAGCAGATACCTTAATTGTTATGAATGAGCCGTCCTTAGAAAAATTTAAAAACCGCATAAAAAATAAAGGCCTGTTCATTGTAAATAGTTCTTTGGTTTCTAGAAGTGTGGATAAAAAAGATGTAGAGGTTATTAAGCAACCTTTTACAGATATTGCACTAAAATTAGGTAATATTAGAATAGCCAATATGGTTGTCTTGGGCTGTTATATTGCCAAGAAAAAAATTATCGATAAAGAAAATATTTTTAAGGTTATGGATGAGATTGCTCCTCCTGATAAAAGAAACCTGATTGCAATTAATAAAAAAGCATTGGAAGAGGGAATAAATTTAAAATGATTAAAGTTCGTTTTGCTCCTTCACCTACCGGCTATTTACATATTGGCGGTAGCCGTACTGCGCTCTTTAACTGGCTCTATGCCCAGGCCAAGCAGGGAAAATTTATCTTAAGAATAGAAGATACAGATAAGCAGCGCTCAAAACAGGAATATGTTGATGAGATACTGGATATTCTTAAGTGGCTGGGGTTTAATTGGGATGAGATATATTACCAGAGCCAGAGACAGGATATTTATCGAGACTATGCCCAGAGGTTATTAAAAGAAGGCAAGGCTTACTTAGAGAAAACCGAAGGTAAAGGCGAGGCAATTATTTATAAGGTCATACCCCAGAAGATAACCATAAATGATTTAATCCGCGGAGAAATTGAATTTGATACCTCAGTGATTAAAGACCAGGTTTTGATTAAATCCGACGCTACCCCTACCTATAATTTTGCCTGCGTGGTAGACGATGCTTTAACAAATATTACCCATGTGATTAGAGGCGAAGACCATATCTCAAATACTCCTAAACAGGTCCTTTTATATCAGGCATTAGGGTTTCCTCTTCCAGAATTTGCGCATCTACCTTTGATATTAGGCGTAGAGGGAGGCCGGCTTTCGAAAAGAACCGGCGCCACGGCAATCAGTGATTATCGTAAAATGGGCTATCTTTCGCAGGCGCTAGTTAATTATCTTCTACTCTTGAGCTGGTCTCCGGGTGATAACCGCGAAGTCATTGATATAAGTGAGGCAATTAAATTATTTGATATCAAGGATGTGAGTAAAACTGCCGCCACCTTTGACTTAAAAAAATTAAACTGGATGAACAATCAGTATCTTAAAACAGAAGATCCTGAAAAGTTAACCGAACAACTAATTCCGCTTCTGCTGGACAAAAATTATATAAAAGCGAATAATTTTGATAGAAATTATATTCTTTCTTTAGTAAAATTATTTCAAGTAAGGCTCTCTACCCTTAATAATTTTATAGACTGGGCAGATTTTTTCTTTTTAAAAGAGATTAAAATTGACCCTGAGACAGAGAAAAAATTCTTAAACCGGGATTTTTCCCAGGAATTCAAGCTTTTTATTGAAAGATTAAATAGTTTAGATAATTTTGATATAGCAAATATTGAAAATAGTTTTCGGAACCTGGTAAAAGAACTGAATATTGAGTCAAGAGCATTGATTCATCCTATAAGAGTGGCTCTTACAGGTAAAACCATTGGCCCTGGGTTATTTGAGGTGATATATTATTTAGGAAAAGAGCGCACAAAAGAAAGACTAAAAAAATGGATAAAAGGAGCCTAAAGATGAATAAAAAGATATCTTTGTTACTCTGCTTAATTTTTTGTTTCATCTTGCTTGGTGGATGCGAAACCACCAAAGGTGCAGCAACAGGTGTAGGCGCTACTGCAATGGGTGTAGCCAAGGACACCAAGAATTTCTGGCAGGCAATACTTAAAGCCGATGAGTGGATAAAGGAAAATCTCTGGTAGGTTTTGCCCTGTCGTCTAATGGTAGGACACTATTCGCTACGAGGAAAACCATCTGAGTTTATTAAGGATATCTATGGAGTTAAAGACAAAGAAAGGGTGTAATTTTAGCAAGTGGCAAAGAAAAAATAAAATTCACTATGAAAATTTAGGGAAGGATAGAATCCTTGCGGAATTAATAGGTACTGTTTTAGGAGACGGAACATTAGAAAAATTCCCTAGGACAGAACGCCTGAGGATTATTTGTAATTCGAAAGAAAAGAAGCATATCTTACATATTACAGGTATGGTGAGAGATAAATTCAAAAAGCCACCACATATTTTTAAAAGGAAGAAGAAAAAGGCGACAGATATCTATATATATCAATGTAAGAT
>CAYOMI010000048.1:0-9848 GCA_964405005.1 uncultured Planctomycetales bacterium
ACTAATATGGTATCATTTATTAAGGTGATATTATGAAGTTAATAACCCGAAATACAGATTATGCATTACGTGCTTTATGTTTTATTTTTAAGCAAAAAAATAAAATTGTAAGCGTTTCAGATTTGGTCAGGGAATTAGAGATTCCCCGTTCTTTTTTAAGAAAAATACTTCAGGTATTAAATAAACAAAGAATTCTTCGCTCACATAAAGGTATAGGCGGCGGGTTCTCATTATCTAAACCTGCAGATAAGATATTTTTAGTAGATTTAATAGAGGTATTTCAAGGCCCACTAAAATTGAACGAGTGCTTTCTTAAAAAAATGGATTGCCCTAATATAAAAACCTGTAATTTAAGAAAGAAGATAATCCGTATTGAAAACTATGTAATCAAAGAATTAAAATCTATTACCATAAATTCTTTATTATGAAGAGAAAAATAAGATGATTTACAAATGTCCTGGTCAGGATAATAAGAATCTTAAAGCAGAAATAATCATATGTCCGGATTGCGGATATAAGGTAGAAATTTTCTCCGACGAAGTAAAGGTTAAATGCCCAAAATGTAAAAATTTGATTTGTCGAGAACGGCTACCTACCTGTATTGACTGGTGTAAATTTGCCCGGGAATGTATGGGCGAAGAAAAATGGAAATTATTAAAAAGAGATAGGTTTCAGTAAAAAGCAGTTGCACGATAGCCTGCTTTGTTATATTTTAAAGGTGAAAGGAGGTGAGAGATATAGATTGTGGGTTATATGCTTCCAAAGAGGCAAAGAAAAAATTAAGAAGAAAAAGAAGTAACTAAAAAGGAGGTTACATGGGTATGTATAGCATGATGAATATTTTTTCGTTCATTCCATTACTTCTTCCAGCAACATTATTGTTGACTTTAAGTTTTTTTGTATTATTTACTCTTCGTAAAGTAGAAAGCCAGATACTTAAGGCTTTTGGCTATATTGTTGTTGGGCTTATATGGATTACAGCGCTATTGATTTTTTCGTCAGGAATTTATTCTGTATCTTCCCGTATTAGTTCTCCAAGGAGTATGATGGAAAAAGGGATGAGGCAAAGTATGTCTGAGATGAGCAAAGAGGGGAAGACGCCTATGATGAAACAGGGATGTCCGGGGTGCAAAAAGGAAGCAATGACAAAGGATATGGCCAACGTAACTACACTGGATAAACACGATACTTCAATGAAACATTAATTTATATGGATAAATTCAAATGCACAGTTTGTGGTTATATATATGACCCAGCAGTAGGAGATGAGAGCCAGGGGATTAAGCCGGGTACAAAATTCGCAGATCTTCCGGACAGTTGGGTTTGTCCTGAGTGTGGAGTAGATAAAAACCTTTTTGAAAAGGTGTAAAAATAACTATGGAGCAAGAAGGAAAAATTATAGAAATTATTCCGCGTACCTATAATGTTAAAAGTTTTCGTATTCAGGTAGCGCAAGATAAAGATTTTAAAGCAGGTCAGTTCCTACAAGTAACGCTTAAGACCGAACCGCCGTTGCAGAGGTATCTTTCTATTTCAAATTCTCCCACTGAAAAAGGTTATGTAGAGTTTACTAAAAAACTTACTGAAAGCGATTTTTCTAAGACCTTAAGCAATACCAGAGTGGGCGATACAGTTAAGATTAAATATCCTTTTGGGAAATTTACCCTTGATGAATCGTATAAAAAAGTTGCTTTCCTTTCTGGCGGAATAGGAATTACTCCTATAAGGAGTATTTGTAAGTACGCAGTTGATAAAAAACTAGGTGTTGATATAGTCCTTATCTACGCTAACCGCACTGTTAATGATATCGCCTTTAGAGATGATTTTGATAAAATGCAAGAGGATTATCCTAAATTAAAAGTTATTCATGTACTTTCCGAGCCTACAAAGGACTTTGAGTGTAAAATAGGACAAATCAACAAGGATATAATTAAAGAGAATGTTTCTGATTACCTTAAAAGAAAGTTTTATCTCTGTGGTCCGCCGGCAATGGTGCAAGTAATGAAGCAGATATTAACCACCAAAATTTTAGTTTCTAGTGGGGATATAATCACTGAAAATTTCCAAGGCTACTAGGAGATTAGGAGATGTCAGTAATTAAAATTTTACCGGATACATATTCAGTAGGGACTATTGACTGGAATGTGCGGGATTTTCACGGCCATACCTATACCACCAAAAGAGGCACAAGTTATAATGCTTATCTGATACTTGATGAGAAGATTGCGCTTATTGATACGGTTTACGGACCGCATGCTTTTGAACTTATTGAGAATATCCGCCAGGTTATTCCCGTAGAAAAGATAGATTATGTTATCGCTAACCACGTAGAAACCGACCATTCCGGCGCCTTACCTGCCATAATGAAGCTCTGCCCTAAAGCAAAAGTACTCGGCACTGCAAAATGCAAAGAGGGTTTATACAAACATTATTATGGCAATTGGGATTTTCAGATTGTAAAGACAGGTGATAAAATTAATTTAGGTAAAAGAACCTTAACATTTATTGAAGCGCCTATGATTCATTGGCCGGATAGTATGTTTACTTATTGCCCTGAAGAAGCTCTCTTGATGCCAAATGATGCCTTTGGTCAGCATTTTGCCACAAGTAAAATGTTTGATGATGAGGTGGATCAGTGCGCATTGATGCAGGAGGCTGCCAAATATTATGCGAATATATTGTGGCCACTGGGGCAGGTTATCTTAAAGAAGATTGATGAGGTTCAGAAGCTTAATATTCCGATTAAGATGATTGCGCCCAGCCATGGAGTTATCTGGAGAAAAGAACCTCTAAAAATAATAAATTCGTATATCTCTTGGGCGAAAAATGAAACTAAGCCAAAGGTAATTATTGTCTATGAAACAATGTGGGGCACAACAGAAAAAATGGCACGAAAAATTGCCGAAGGAATAAATGATGCAGGGGTGGAGGTAAAAATCTTTGATATTGCTGTTTCTGACCGCACAGATGTAATTACGCAGATGCTCGATGCCAAGGGATTTATTCTTGGTTCATCAACCCATGATAATGATATGCTGCCTAACATCGGCGGATTTATGGAATTTTTTAAAGGGCTTAAGCCAAAAAACAGGATTTCTGCTGTATTTGGTTCCTATGGCTGGGCTGGTGGAGCAGTTAAGGAAATTGAAGATGTGCTTAAGGAAACCGGTATAGAAATAGCCCAAGATGGTTTAGGTGTAAAGTATGTTCCAGATGAGAGCGAATTGAAACAATGTTATAATTTTGGTAAGGAATTTGCCCAGAAAGTAAAAGGAGATAAATAAAATGGATACTTATATCTGTGGAAAATGTGGTTATTTGGCTTTTGACCAGGCGCCGGATGTCTGCCCGGTTTGCGGCGCGCCCAAAAAAGTTTTTGAGCTGGATAATACAGCAATAAAGAAACCAGTTGACCCTAACAATCTTAATGAATTGGAGAAAAAACATATCCCGGCAATTAAAATCAACAGGCAATGTGGCCTTGTCGGGCCGGGCTGTGTTGATGCACATATTAAGATTGGCGAGGTTCTGCATGTGATGGAGACAAAACACTTTATTATGTATATTGACCTTTACCTTGATAAGCAATTTATTGCCCGCTATCACATGACACCAGATACGCTTAATCCTATTCTGGGCATACATTTAAAAGTTTCTTCTGGAAAGCTTATTGCCCTGGAGAATTGTAATATTCACGGCCGCTGGATTAGCGAAATAGAGATTTAAGGAGATCAGTTTGTTAAGTCAAGATTTAAAAGCAAAAATTCTGCAAATTCAGAAAAATGAGATTACTGAGCATTTTATATATAAGAAACTTACTTCGATTATTAAGATTAAAGAACAACAGGAGATTTTAGACAGGATATCTCAGGAAGAATTAAAACATTACGGATATTTTAAGGAACTAACCAATGAAGCGCCTACTGCGGATAAGTTTAAGATTTTTTGCTATGTGTTTATTTCGCGGGTCTGCGGCCTTAATTTTGGACTAAGGTTGATGGAAGGCGGCGAAAACCTCGCCCAGGATACTTACGATAGAATAAGAGAGATATCCCCGAAAATTGACGAGATAATTCAGGATGAGGAAAAGCATGAATTGCAGTTAATAGACCTGATTGATGAGGAGCGGCTTAAATATGTCAGCTCCATGGTCTTAGGGTTAAATGATGCTTTAGTAGAATTAAGCGGTGCCTTAGTGGGTTTTACCCTGGCGTTACAAAATACCCGCTTGGTGGGGATAGTCGGCCTAATCACCGGAATTGCGGCTTCTATGTCTATGGCTGCCTCCGAATATTTATCCACAAAGCAGGAAGAGACGGATAAAAAGCCGCTTAAGGCCAGCATTTATACTGGCTTTGCCTATGTTTTAACTGTCACCATTTTAGTTTTGCCTTATTTTTTCTTGAAGAACATATCTATCTGCCTGAGCCTAGTGATTATTGACGCGCTTTTGATAATCCTGGTGTTTACATTTTACATCTCGGTAGCCAAAAACCTTAACTTTAAAAAAAGATTTTTAGAGATGGCAGGAATCAGCTTGGGCATTGCCGCTATAAACTTTCTCATCGGGCTTTTGGTAAGGAAAGTTTTCGGAATAGATATCTAAGTATGAATATTCCCAGGGAAGTAATAATTTTTTTTCAGGAACAGGGTTGTGTGCTTGTCTCAACTATTGATAAACATGGTATGCCGCACAACTCCTGCAAAGGCATTGTAGAGATTGAGCCTGGCGGCAAGGTCTATCTACTTGACCTGTATCAGAAGAAAACACTCACTAATTTAAAAAATAATCCTAAAATAAGCATTTCGGCATTTGATGAGCATAAATTCAGAGGTTTCTGTCTAAAAGGAACAGGTAAAATCGTCAGACAGGACAAATTATCCACCAAGATCTTAAAGGCTTGGGAGGATAGGATTACCAGCAGGATTACCCGGCGCTTAATAAGAAACATCCATGAAGAAAAGGGGCACTCCAGGCATCCTGAAATTATGATGCCTAAGCCAGAATATATGATAGAGTTAGAGGTAAGAGAAATAGTTGACCTTACCCCACAACATTTAAAATAGAAAAAGAGAGATAAGCCACATGGCTAAAAAAGTAATTGTTTATAGCACGCCGACCTGTCCTTGGTGTATCCGCGTAAAGCAATTTCTAAACGAAAATAATATCCCTTTTGAGAACATTGATGTTTCTTCAGATCAAGCAAAAGCCCAAGAGATGATTAATAAATCCGGTCAAATGGCCGTACCGGTATTGGATATCGAGGGCGAAATTATTGTGGGGTTTGATAAGGAGAGGATTATACAGGCATTAGGGCTATGAGTTATATTTTGCGGCGGGATGTTGCTTGCGTGCTAAAAATTTTTGCGAAAAACCTATGAAAAATAAAACAAAATTCGTAGTCCAAAAAGCTGTGCCAGAAATAATCCGAAACTACCATAAAATTAAAAAGCAAGAGAAGAGGTATGCTAAAGCAAAAAAAGATAAAAGTAGGTAAGAAATATATTGATACGCTGATAGTAAAGTTACAGAGTAGAAATTTTATCCTTCTGCGGGGCAGCAAGGGTTACGTCATGTGTGGTTACCTTAATTTAAAAACAGCAGAGAAATTTAAAGATGTTGCGGTTAAGATAGTAGGGGTATCCACGATAGAAGAGACGCTCAAAGCAAAAGTCTACTCCTGCAGTTCTGCGGCAAGAAACTTAGGTATAACCAAGGGTCAATCTGTAAAAGAAATTCTTCCCCGCATCGCTTAAGAAATAAATAAAAAATACTTGACAAAATTTATTTTTTATGTATACTTTTTCTATAGATTTAGTAGAGTATAAAAAGGAGGAATAGAATTAAACTTTCTACCCAGGTGCGTTACGGCACGCGCGCAATGCTGGATTTAGCCAATTTTTATGGCAGAGGACCTGTTCTTTTAAGAGATATAGCCAAGCGCCAAGAGATATCTATTAAATATTTGGATCGTATCCTCTCTACATTAAAAGCTGCGGGTTTGGTTAAGGCTCTGCGGGGCGCAAAAGGTGGCTATGAATTGAATAGAAATCCTTCTAAGATCACATTAGCACAAATAGTAAAGGCATTAGACGGCAGAACCGAATTAGTGGAATGCGTGGGCAATAGAGATTATTGTAAACGCATAAATTTTTGTATCATGAATGATATATGGTCCCAGCTAAGTAACGCTATCGAGGCAATGTTGGATTCTAAGACACTTGAGGATTTGGTAAATTCAGATAAAAATAAAAGAAACTTAGCTGATTCCATGTATTTTATATAGGAAGGAGGCATAGAGATGTTAAAGAAAATTATTCCTTTCTTTTTAATAACAATGTTGATGTTAGGTGCAGCCTCTTATGTCTATGCAGCTTGTAAAGATGCTGGTCAGAAGGCTTGTGACTGCGGCTGCTGCTGTTGTTCGTGCACCAAGTAGAATAGATAGCTAACAAAAAGAGGTTGACAAAAAAGAAACATTCTATATCTGTGGGATGTTTCTTTTTTTGAAAGGAGGAAGGATAGAAATGCAAAATTTTTCTCAGATAAGCGAAAATCAGATAACCGCGGCAATTATTAAGGATTTTACCCAGGAATTTTTAGAGAATCTTCGCAGCGAAGTTATTATTATAGGTGCTGGCCCAAGCGGGCTTATGGCAGGCAGGGAATTGGCCAGAGAAGGGCTTAAGGTTCTCATTGTGGAAGCAAACAATTATTTAGGCGGAGGTTTCTGGCTCGGTGGCTTTTTGATGAATACCTTAACCTTTAGGGAGCCGGCAGAAGAAATTCTTAATGAATTAGGCATCCCTTATAAGAAGGTTGAAGCAGGTTTATTGACGGCTTCTGGTCCGCATGCCTGCTCTCAGCTGATAGTTTCTGCCTGTGAGGCAGGGGTTAAATTCTTGAACATGGCTAAATTTGATGATGTAGTTTTAAAAGACGAAAATCGTGTCAGTGGCGTAGTAATAAATTGGACCCCTGTATCGAGTCTTCCGCGTCAGATTACCTGCGTTGACCCGATTGCAATTGAGACTAAGCTGGTAATCGATGCCTCTGGACACGACGCTGTGGTAGCACAGGCATTGGCAAAAAGGGATTTACTTAAAATAAAAGGTTTTTCGGCAATGCATGTGGAAAAATCAGAAGATGAAGTGGTTAATTATACCCAGGAGGTCTATCCCGGGCTAATTGTCTGCGGAGTGACAACGGCAGAAGTATTTGGCCTGCCGCGCATGGGGCCGACATTCGCAGGAATGCTTTTTTCCGGCAGGAAGGCAGCCAGGATAGCCAAAGATATTTTGGCCAAAGAAACTATAGAAATTTAAGGATGGTGATGTTATAATGGGGATGCCAAGATTATTATTTGTCCAAAATGCGGTAATGCTGTATTTATAGAAGAAGAGATAGGGCTTTGCCCTTTATGCAGCAGTGTTGTGTTTTATAATGGAGAGTAAGGTGCAATGAAGATAGCAAAAGATATTACAGAACTTATCGGGAATACTCCTTTAGTACGATTGAATAGGATAGCTCAAGGATGTACGGCTATACTCATTGCTAAGTTGGAATTTTTTAATCCCTGTTCTTCCGTCAAAGATAGAATTGGCTTGAGTATGATTGAGGAGGCAGAGAGGCAGGGCAGACTTAAAAAAGACACTGTACTTGTTGAACCGACTTCGGGTAATACCGGCATTGCCTTAGCTTTTGTCTCGGCAGTCAAGGGTTATAAGTTAATTTTGACTATGCCTGAGACTATGAGTTTAGAGCGCCGGCAGCTTTTGGCAGCTTTGGGTGCGGAAATTATCTTAACCCCTGGCAAAGAAGGAATGTCCGGAGCGGTAAAAAAAGCCGAAGAGCTTGTTAAGGCCAATAAAAATTATTTAATGTTACAGCAATTTAAGAATGCAGCCAATCCCGAAATTCATCGCCACACTACTGCCAAAGAAATCTGGCGAGATACGGACGGCAAGGTGGATATTTTAGTTGCAGGTGTAGGAACGGGTGGTACAATAACGGGTGTAGCTGAGGAGATTAAAAAGAAGAAACCCGGATTTAAAGCCATTGCTGTTGAGCCGAAAGATTCACCTGTTCTTTCCGGCGGAAAGCCGGGAGCGCATAAAATTCAGGGTATTGGTGCAGGTTTTGTACCAGATGTTTTAAATACCAAAATTGTTGACGAAATCATACAAGTCTCTAATGAAGACGCAATCAATACGGCAAAAAGATTAGCTAAGGAAGAAGGAATTTTAGCCGGAATTTCCTCAGGTGCAGCCACCTTCGCGGCGTTAGAGGTTGCCAAGAGAAAAGAAAATAAAGGAAAACTTATAGTGGTAATTTTACCAGATACAGGAGAGCGATATTTAACAACAGAGTTATTCAAAGGAGATTAAAAATGAAAGAGAAAGTAGAAAAGGTTTTAGATAAGATTAGGCCTATGCTTGTGGCAGACGGCGGAAATGTGGATTTAATAGAGGTTAGTAGTGACGGAGTGGTGAAATTAAAATTAACCGATGCCTGTGGATGTTGTCCGATGAGCCAGATGACCTTAAAGATGGGTATTGAAAGGCTTTTAAAGCAGGAAATACCGGAAATAAAGGAAGTAGTGGCCTTATAATAAGAAAGGGTTACATGAGAACGATAAAAGAGATAAATGAAAAGATTAAGAAAGGTCAGGTCGTCGTAGTTACTGCTGAGGAAGTAATTGACCTGGTAAGTAAAAAAGGTACTAAAAAGGTAGCCCATGATGTGGATGTGGTGACTTGCGGAACCTTTGGCCCCATGTGTTCATCAGGCGCCTATTTTAATATTGGGCATTCAAAACCCAGAATAAAATTAGGTAGTGGGACCTGTAAACTTAATGATGTTCCGGCTTATTGTGGCTTTGCCGCTGTAGATATTTATCTGGGCGCAACGGCTATACCCGATGATGACCCACGCAATAAGATCTTTCCTGGTGAATTTAAATACGGTGGAGCACATGTAATTCAGGAGCTGGTTGCCGGTCGCGATGTGCGTTTAGAAGCCACTGCCTATGGTACGGATTGTTATCCGCGCAAGAAATTAGAAACTTTAATCAATATTAAAGATTTAAATGAAGCGGTATTATTCAACATAAGAAACTGCTATCAGAATTATAATGTGGCGGTGAATTTATCAGATAAAATTATTTATACCTATATGGGGGTATTAAAGCCAAAATTAGGTAATGCCAATTATTGTTCAGCAGGTCAACTCTCTCCGCTTCTAAAGGATCCATATTATAAGACAATTGGCATAGGCACAAAGATTTTTTTAGGCGGTGGTATTGGTTATATTGCCTGGCATGGCACACAACATAATCCAACTGTCGCAAGAAAAACTAATGGTGTCCCCCAGGCACCGGCAGGAACCTTGGCAGTAATCGGTGATTTAAAGAGAATGAAATCAGAGTGGCTTTTAGGAACGAGTATGCTCGGATATGGAGTGACTTTAACCGTAGGGATTGGTGTTCCCATACCGATATTAGATGAAGAAATTTTAAAATATGCAGCTATTAAAGATGAAGAAATTTATACCCAAATTGTGGATTATAGCCAGGATTATCCCCAGATGATACCAGGAAGTCTGGGAGAGGTAAATTATGCTCAATTAAATTCAGGTAAAATTATTGTGCAAGGAAAAGAGGTCCCTACCGGTAATTTATCTAGTTACCCTAAGGCGCTACAAATCTCTGAAGAATTAAAATCCTGGATTAAAAAGGGAGATTTTCTTTTGACTGAAGCGGTTGCTCCTTTACCCAGAGCAGAATCTGGATATACATTTAGACCCTTAAAAGAAAGACCAATTATATAATAGTCTAAAAGTTTAAAGG
>CAYOMI010000049.1:0-9601 GCA_964405005.1 uncultured Planctomycetales bacterium
TTATTATAGTTACGTAAAGTGGCTGGCGAGAATAAAAAAGGTGCATTTTTAATTATGCACCTTTTATATATGATTAAAATTTATTTACTCTTTTAAGCCTCTTCAATTATTGCCAAAACTTCTCCTGCATTTACAGTATCTCCTTCATGAAAGATAATTTCTACAAGGGTTCCTGAGCAAGGGCTGGGTAAATTAAAAGTGGCCTTATCAGTAGTAATTTCTACAAGGTCATCCTTTTCGCTTACCCTTTCCCCCTCTTTAAAATACCAATAAGAAACCGTGGCTTTTTCAATACCTTCGCTTAATTGCGGCAAGATTACTTTTGTCATCTTTTATTCTCCTTTAATCATACCCCAATGAGCATTAAATTTCTCTATAACTATATTTTTGACCTTTTCTATTTTAACCTCTTTATTTAATATATTTTCCAGAGATATCATTTGTATATCTAAACCGCAGGGTCTGATAAAACGGAAATTATCTAAATCATTCTTTTTAATATTTATACTTAGACCATGAAGGGTTGTCCAGTTTCTAATAGCGATACCAATCGAGGCAATCTTTTTCCCATTTACCCACACTCCAGTTAGACCCGCACGCCTTAATGCCTTGATTCCAAAATCCCATAGCAGATCTATTGCTACATCTTCTAGATATCTTAAAAAGAGATGTACATCTTTTTTTAGATAGCTGAGATTAAATATCGGATAAACGATAACCTGACCCGGCCCATGATAAGTTACATCTCCTCCCCGTTGTATGTGATAGACTGGTATTGCTCTGTTTTCTAATTCCTGCTGAGAAATTAATATATTGGCTATATTGGCTGACCTGCCTAAAGTTATTACAGGATAATGCTGACAGAGAATTAATGCGGATATAAATTTACCCTCTTTTACTTTGCCGAATACTTTGTTTTGGAACCATTCCCCTGTTTTAAAATCAACTAATCCTAAATTAAATAATTCAAACTGCATAAGTTTATTGAGTATGCTTTTATTCGAAGGTCTCTCTTATTGCTTCGGACAATGTAGGATGGGCAAATATCGTATCTTTAATTTGCGATATATTAATCCGACAAGAAATAGCCAAGGTCAAAATGCCAATTAACTCTGTTGCGTGAGGACCAATTATAGAGGCCCCTAACACATTACCTGTTTTTTTATCAGATATAACTTTAACAAAGCCTTCTGTTTCATTCATTATGCGAGCCATACCTGAACCTAAAAAATCAAATTTGTTTATCTTTATATCCATGCCTTGGCTTTCTGTCTCTCTCTCAGTCAAACCTATGCTCGCTATTTCCGGGTCGGTAAAGATACAATTAGGAATATTATAATTATTAGACTCCTTAGGATGGTTAGGGTTTACGATATTTTCGCAAGCCAAGCGACCCTGATAAGCTGCAAAATGTGCAAGACAGATTTGCCCTGTGCAGTCGCCTGCAGCATAAATATTAGGAACGCTGGTTCTAAGATATCCATCAACAACAATCTTGCTCTTTTCTAATTTTATGCCGATTTTTTCTAAACCTAAATTTTCAATTTTGGGAATTCTACCAATACAAAGTAGGGCTAAATCGTAGTTATTCAAATCCAGTCCTGTAGCATCAGTGTTTGTGCTTATCTTAATGTCTTTCTTTTTAAAGATTGTCTCTAGTTTTTTAGCTACCTCTTTATCTTCGCCCGGCAAAAGCTGCGGCATCTTTTCAACTATTGAAACCTCACTTCCCAGAGTAGAAAATAAACTGGCAAATTCGCAACCAATAACTCCACCCCCGATAATCAAAAGTGATTTGGGGATTTGTTTCAAATTTAAAATCTCATCGCTGGAAATAATTCTTTTTCTATCAAATTTTAATCCACGAAGTTCGAGTGGTTCTGAGCCAGTAGCAATGAGAATAAATTTTGTATTAATCTGGTCTTGGCCTATTTTTAAGGTATTTCTAGATACAATTTGCGCTTCTCCATTTAAGAAGTCAATACCTTTAAGCATAAATTCCATGCCTTTACGCAGTTGTTCGATAATTTTATCTTTTCTGATTTGAATTTCATTAAAATTTATTTGTGGATTTGATATTTCTATACCAAAATTTTTGGATTTTTTTACCAGAGAATATATTTTAGCAGACTGGATGAGGGTTTTGGTAGGAATACAACCGCGGTTAAGACAGGTTCCCCCGATTTGTTCTTTTTCAATTAAAACAACTTTTAAACCTAACTCTTTGGCTCTGATAGCGGCGTTAAATCCCGCCCAGCCCGCACCAATAACTGCTAAATCATATTGCAACATTATTATAAATTAAGATTTTTATACTGTTGCTTAAGAGCAAGAGCCGATTTCAATAATAGCTCTTTTTCTTGTCCATTTAAATCGAGTTCTATTATTCTTTCTATTCCTAATCTACCGAGTTTACAGGGAACGCCGAGGCATACATCTTTTATGCCATATTGACCATTTAAATACGCAGATATAACAATGGTCTCTTTTTTATCTTTAACAATTGTCTTAACAATATTAACTATTGCTACCGAAGGAGCAAAATAAGCACTGCCACTGCCTAATAAAGAAACGATTTCAGTGCCTCGATTTATGGTCCGGTTAACTAAATTTTCTATTTTTTTATTATCGAGTATTTTATCCAATGTAGCACTTTTTATTTTCGTAAATCTTGGTAGGGGCAACATTGCCTCTCCATGGACTCCAATTACACAAGCTTTAATATCTTTATGGGAAAGATTTAGTTCTTTACTAATAAGATTGGAGAATCTTGCGGCATCCAGGCTTATACCCATACCAAATACTTTGCAGGGCTTAAATTCTGTTATTTTTAAAACTAACCAGGTCATTAAATCCAAAGGATTAGTAACGACTATTACGATGGATGAAGGAGCAAGTTTTTTAATATTTAGAGAAACATTCTTAATAATTGCAGCATTTTTATTTAACAGGTCTTGGCGGCTCATTCCAGGTTTACGGGTAAGGCCAGCAGTAATTATAATAATATCAGCATCTTTTATTTCTTGAATATTATCACTTCCCCAGATATTATAATTATTTTTTAATATGCCGCGGCAATCTTCCAGATCTAAGGCCTTTGCCTGCGCTAGACCTTTGACTATGTCAATAAGTAAAATATTCCCTAAATTTTCTTGGGCTAAGCGCATCGCGGTAAGGCCACCCACGTTACCGGCGCCAATAACTGCTATTTTCATATTATTAATGTTTTTTAATTTTTGAGATAATGGCATCTGCCATTTCTTGAGTACCTACGCTCGTGGAGTCATCGCGATGTGCTTTAAAATCATAGGTAACAAATTTTCCTTCGGCTATTACTTCTTTAACTGCATCCTCTAGAATTCTAGCAGCCTTCTCTTGTTTTATATATCTAAGCATAAGCACACTGGAGAGGATTATTGCTGTAGGATTAACAATATTACGACCTTTGTATTTGGGTGCTGCACCGTGCACTGCTTCAAATACCGCTATGTTATCACCGATATTTGCACCCGGTGCAATTCCTAGGCCACCTATCAAGCCAGCACATAAATCAGATATTATATCACCGTAAAGATTGGGTAATACCAACACATCATAATTTTGGGGTTTCTGCACTAACTGCATAGCCATGTTATCGACAATTGCCTCCTCAAAGATTACTTTATCTATATATTCCTTACTAACCTGGCGGGCTATATTTAAGAATAATCCGTCGGTAAATTTCATAATATTAGCCTTGTGCACAACCGTAACTTTTTTACGGTTAAATTTCAATGCATATTTAAAAGCAAACCTCACTATTCTTTCAGAGGCATATATAGAAATCGGCTTTATAGATATACCAGAATCGGCCCTGATTTTCTTTTTAGAATACTGCTCAATCTTTTTAATCAATTCTTTGGTTTGGGGTCCTCCTTCTTCGAACTCAATGCCGGCGTATAAATCTTCACTATTTTCTCTAATTACTACCAAATCTATATCTTTATAAGGACTCCTTACGCCTATAAAGGACTTTGCAGGTCGCACGCAGGCAAATAAATCCAATGCCTGCCTTATGGCAACGTTTACTGAACGGAAACCTTCACCGATAGGTGTAACGATAGGACCTTTTAGAGCAACTTTATTTTTTCTAATGGAATCTAATACGTTTTGGGGTAAAATATCTCTAAATTTTTCTAATGCCTCTTGACCGGCAATGACCTCTTCCCATTCGATTTCTACACCCGTTGCCTCAATGCATCTCTTTGCTGCAAGGGTTACCTCGGGTCCAATTCCATCTCCGGGAATTAAAGTTATCTTATGTGCCATCTTAAAATTTCAACCCCTTATGTTTTTTAATGTAATTAATTACTCCGCCCTCTTTTAAAAACTCTTGCATAAATTTAGGTATAGGGTTAATTTGAAATTTTATATCCTTGGTTAAATTTCTCACTACTCCTAGATCCAAATCTATTTCCAGAAGGTCGTTTTCGTCTATTTTATCTGTGTCAGTTTCAATTAGAGGCAGACCAATATTAAAGCCATTACGATAAAATATGCGGGCAAATGACCTGGCTAAAACTGCGATAATTCCAGATTCCTTGATAACTAAGGGAGCTTGTTCACGGGATGAACCCATACCAAAATTTTTCCCTGCCACCAGAATAGATTTTCCAGGAATTATCTTAGAAGGAAAAGCTGGATCAATATCCTCCATGATGTGTTTAGAGAGCTCTTTCATATCTGTTATAGAGAATTTGTAACGTCCAGAAATAATAAAATCAGTATTTATATTATCTCTCAATCTTATAACCTTACCTTTAATTTTCACTTTTATTTTTATAGTTGCTTAAATTCTTCTACATTCTTAGCCTTGGAAATAGCTATATCCAAGGTAATCAATCCCTGCTGGGTAAGCTCTTTTAGAGATTTATCCATTGTTTTCATGCCGTATTGGCTTCCTGTTTGCATAAGGGTGGGAATCTGTTCAATTTCCTGTTCACGGATAAGGTTTTTTATGCCTGGCGTACCAATCATTACTTCACAGCCTAATACACGTCCTTGACCTGAAGCACAGGGAAGTAACAACTGCGATATCACACCCTGCAGGCAGTCTGCTAACTGTAACTTCACCTGCTGTTGTTGATGAGGAGGAAATACATCAATAATTCTCTCAACAGTCTGAGGTGCATCAGGCGTATGTAGAGTTGCCAATACCAAATGTCCTGTTTCTGCGGCAGTAAGAGTAGTGGATATGGTTTCCAAATCGCGCATTTCTCCTACTACGATAACATTGGGATCCTGTCTGAGGGCATGAATTAATGCCTCGGCAAAGGAGCGGCTATCCGAATATACCTCTCTTTGCTTAATTATACTTTTCTTATTATTATGAATAAATTCAATAGGATCCTCAATACAGACTATAAGGCTCTCTTTTTCGTTATTTATTAAATCAATCATTGCTGCTAAAGTTGTAGTTTTCCCTACGCCAGTTGGCCCTGTAACTAAAACCAGACCATTTGGTTTACGCGCTAAATCTATGACAATGGGCGGTAATCCTAATTCTTGCATACCTGGTATTCTGCGTGGCACCCGTCTGAAAGCTGCCTCTACAGAGCCCCTCTGTAAATGGACATTCACCCTAAATCTATCTAAATCCGGAAGGGCAAGTGAAAAATCCAATTCTAGATTTCGTTCGAATATTTCTTTTTGAGGGTTAGTTAAGATGCTATAAACTATTCTCTTTAAATCCTGCCTATTTAAAATAGGTAACTTTGTGCGGATTAATTTTCCGTCAATGCGTAAGATCGGAGGTTCATTCTCAGTGATATGTAAATCTGATGCCTTTTTATCAATACAAAGTAATAGTAGCTCTTTTATTTCCATAATTCCCTCCTACTTTATAAGTATTTCCTGGGGTCAGTAATTCTACCTTCAATAGCTGAAGCGGCAACTGTTGCGGGTGAACCAAGATAAATAAAAGAATGGGGGTTACCCATCCTGCCTTTAAAATTCCGGTTTGCAGTGGATATTACTACATCGCCATCTGCGGGTATACCACAATGCGTTCCCACGCAAGGGCCACAGCCTGGAGTGACAACCACAGCGCCTGCTTTTATGAACACGTCTATTATTCCTTCTTTAATCGCCTCTAAAAAGATTCTTCGCGAAGCAGGAGCAATAATAAACCTTGCACCAATTGCCACCCTTTTAGATTTTAATATCCTAGCAGCGACCCTTAAGTCCGAAAGTCTTCCGTTTGTACAGGTCCCTAAATACGCCTCATCAATCTTTATATCCTTTAATTCATTCACCGCTACTGCATTATCTACGCTATGTGGTAAAGAAACCTGCGGCTTTAATTTTGTAACATCATATTCCAAAACTTGATAATATTCTGCATTATTATCGGCTCTTACAGGTTTTATTTTTTTGTTTCTTACAGATTTTGTCTTTAACCAAAAGATTGTTTTATCATCCTGCGGCATAAAACCTACCTTTGCCCCCATTTCAACGACCATGTTGCAGATAGTAAGACGACTGTCCATGTCTAATTTATCAATTACAGATCCAGAGAATTCTACTGCCTTATAAGTTGCGCCATCTGCTTTGAGAGCAGTAATTATTTTTAATATAATATCCTTAGCGAATACACCTTTGGGAATTTTGCCCTTTAATACTATTTTAATAGTGTGAGGCACTCTGAACCAGTTTTTGCCTGTAGCCAAGGTAATGGCCAGGTCCGTAGAGCCCACACCGGTAGAGAAAGCGCCTAAGGCCCCATAAGTACAGGTATGCGAATCTGCCCCTAGAACAACGTCGCCCGGTAAAATTTCGCCAGATTCAGGAATAACCTGATGACATACGCCACAGCCAATATCAAAAAGCTGTGTATTATATTCTGTTGCAAATTCACGCATTTTCTGATGAACCCTTGATACTGTCTCGTTTGGTGATGGTGCATTATGATCGATAACCATGCAGAATCTTGTTTTTATTGCTTTTAGACCCATCTCTTTTATTCTATCAATTATAATAGACGATGTCCCGTCCTGCCCAAAAGCAAAATCAACCTTGCATATCGCAAAGTCCCCAGCCTTTAGGCTTTTATTTGCATGGAGACTAAGTATTTTTTCTGCAATAGTCTTACCCCTCATAGCTTATTAAGCCACACCTCTATCCTGTCCATCCCCTTTTTAATTTGCTCCATACTTGTGGCAAAACTTATGCGTATATAATCATCTCTGCCAAAGCCTTGACCGGGAATAAGAGCAACAGATGCCTCTTCAAGTATGCGATCGGCAAAAGTCTGCGAGTCCATTCCAGTTTTAGAAATACCGCAGAATACATAAAAAGCTCCTTGGGGTAGGACAAAATTTAATTTTTTAATTTCCTGTAGTCTTAAGACGATATAGTCCCTTCTTTTTTGAAATTCCTGACAGATATTTTTAGTAAAATCATCGGGGGCGCCCAATGCTGCCTCTGCAGCCTTTTGGCTAATCGATGTGGGATTAGAGGTAGAATGATCCTGCAATTTGGATATTGCATCAACCACATCTTGCGGACCACCCAGATATCCAATGCGCCATCCTGTCATAGAAAAGCTTTTAGACAAGCCATTTACCGTAATAGTTAGCTCGTATATATCCCGACCTAAACTGGCGATGGATATATATTTAAGATTATCATATATAATTTTTTCATAAATCTCGTCACTAATGATAAAGATTTTTTTCTTTACACAAATTTTCGCGATCTCCTTTAACTCATCAAGATTGTATACGCATCCCGTAGGATTAGATGGACTATTCAATATGAAGGCCTTGGTCTTTGCGCTTATATGTTTCTCTAAATCAGCTGGTTTGATTTTAAAATTATTCTTGGGCGACGTTTCAACAATACAAGATTTGCCCTCGCAGATACTTACCATCTCGGGATAGCTAACCCAGTAAGGAGAAGGTATAATTACCTCATCACCTTTATTTACCAACGTAAGAAGTGTATTAAAAATACTGTGTTTTGCTCCGCAGGAGACAACTATTTGATTGGGGCTATAGATAAGAGAATTATCTTTTTTAAATTTCTCGCAGATAAGATTTTTTAATTCGAGAGTGCCGGTAGTGGATGTATATTTGGTAAAGCCAGATTTTATCGCTTCTATTGCTGCATTCTTGATAAAATCTGGCGTATCAAAATCTGGCTCACCTGCTGCGAAGTTTATGATATCACGACCTTCAGACATTAATTTTTTTGCTTTTGTAGTTATGGCAAGAGTTGAAGAAGGATTTATTTTTTTTAAACGTTCGCCTAAACGCGGATCTATGAGCATATGACTTTAGCCCCCTCGCCTAGAGAGAGTCCCTTTCTTTTTTGAATATTTTTCTTAAGCCACCCAAAAACTTTTTGGAGGGTTTTTTGACAATGGGTGGTTTTTCCGCTATAGCGATTCCCGTTTTAGTCTTTTTCTCTTCAGGTAACTGTTCCTCAAATTTGCTGGGTTTTTCTGTATCTTTGAACTCTTCAGTTTTTGTTTCTTTTTCTTTCTTAGGCTTACGTGGCTCTTTTTTCTTAATCTCGGTTAATTCCCATATTACCATTTTGGCATTATCACCACGCCTTTGGTTTAATCTAAGAATATGCGTATATCCTCCTGTTTTATTCTTAAAGCGTGGTCCAATTTCATTAAAAAGTAAATTTACTAATTTATGATCACCGAGTATCTGATAGGCGTGTCTTTTTGCAGAGAGATTATTAAATTTCGCCAGCGTTACAAGTCTCTCTAGCAGCGGATTTGCTGCTCTGGCTTTTATTATTGTGGTTTCGATACTTTGATGTATTAATAAATTTCTTACTAGACTGTTGAGGGTTGCTCTTCGCCAACTGGTAAAGCGATTTAACTGATATTTCGATTTATTGTGTCTCATATTTTAAATCTTTTTCAGTTTTTTGGAATCAACCTGCATCCCTAAAGTAAGCCCCATACCTAAAAGCAATTTTTTTATTTCATTTAAAGATTTTTTACCAAAATTTTTGAAACTTAGCATTTCATCTTCGGTTCTCTTAACTAAGTCAGCGATAGTCTTTATATTGGCTTCTCTTAGGCAGTTTGAACTTCTTACAGAGAGTTCCAGTTCAGAAATAGGCAGACGCAGTTTTTCATACACGGCTATTTCTTCTTTGGTCATTTCCAATTCTTCCTCTTCTACCTCTTCAGGAAGTTGCCCAAAATTAACAAAAATATCAAGGTGCCTCTGAAAAATATTAGAGGCATAGAGAAGCGCATCCTTAGGGGTAATTGCACCGTTAGTCCATATTTCTAATATGAGTTTATCGTAGTCTGTTCTTTGACCAACCCTTGTATTTTCGACATAAAAATTTACTTTCTTAACCGGTGTAAATATAGAATCTATCGGTATTACGCCGATAGCCTGATCTTCTTTCTTATTCATTTCGCTAGGCACATAACCTCTACCTCTGGCTACCTCCATTTCAACAAAAAACTTATTGTCTTTGGTTAAAGTAGCGATGTGTAAATCTGGATTAATTATCTCTATGGTTTCGTCTACTTCGATATCCTTCGCTTTTATTTCGCCTTTTGTATCTTTCTTTATATATATAGTTT
>CAYOMI010000050.1:0-9560 GCA_964405005.1 uncultured Planctomycetales bacterium
ACATTAAATCGTGCATCAAATTCATTACTGCTACAGTCGTTTGCCTTCTTGCTTTAATCCTGCCTTATTCCTGGAGAGAATATTGTAATTCCATTTTCTTTTTTATAATATTCAAACCCGCCAAAGATATTTCATCTAAATCCAAATGGCATATTTTACCTGAAGGAACTTATGACTATTTAAGGTTTGAATAAAAGATGATAAAAAAATTATATCTGGCAGCATTCCAAAGAAGATTTCTTAAATTAAAGGATTGGCTTAATCAGCAATGAAGAAATTATTCTTTTCTTTTATCGTTTTTCTTCCCTTATTTTTATTCCTCAGTCTTATATTTTCTTTTAATTTTGGTATTTATAAAATGAGACATATAGATTACGGCAAGATCTATCTGGAGCTTAAAGAATACTTAGAAAAGGAAAAAGGAAAGGTTTATGTATCGGTTAAAGATAATAAGATGCAAATAAACTATGATTACTATATAAAAGGCGGTCCTTATAAGCCTTCTCATCAGCAATTTTCCTTTGATCCCTCTCCCGATGATTTTTTAATTTATGTATATGGCTCTTCGCCCATTATTTCTAAACCGCCGTTCTTTAAGGGAAATTTTCCATTTTTCCCCTTAGTTTTAGAATCGGAATTAAACGCCACTGGGGATAAGAGACATTTTAGAATATTTAATTTAGGGATGGGTTCTTTTGATTCATTCGATATCAAGGAATTGATAAAAGCCACCATGAGTTACAAGGCCCCGGACCTTGTAATCTATTTTGATGCACAAGCCTCAGATTTTGAATCGGCCTATTTTGTATGTATAAAGAGACACTTTTATATAATCAGCAACTTCTTTGAAAATATATCACATTTCTTATCGCTTAACAGAATTCCAGGCCTGATGACCGTTAGCAAATTAGGAGGTTGGTTTTTAAGGGCGTATGCTGAGCCGATGTTTATAAATTCTATACAGAAGTTAAATTTTGTTAAGCTCAAGAAGGGGCCGTTTGAAGAATACAATGCCTTGATAATAGATTACTATAAGAGGAATATGTATGAATTGATAGAATCTATTAAAGCAAAGAATATCCCCTGCGTTATCATAACGCCTGTGTTTAATCTGGAGGCAAGGCCATTCGGAATTTATAACATAACCGACAGATATTATAAACAGGGATTGAAAGAAAAGGATTATTCCAAGAGAATTGAATATTTAATCAAAGCGAAGGACTCAGAGATCTTCACCGGAGATATGGGTTTTAAACTCCAGGCGTATAATTTTTTAGTTGGTCTTAAAATTGACGGCGTCTATATCCTTGATTTATTAGAAAGATTGGAAGAAGAACGCTTCGGATTCGACTATAGATATTTCTATGACGTTGGACATATGAAGCCGCAACTTCACCGGATAATTGCCGATCGCCTGTATGAATTTTTAAAAGATAATGAACTATTGAAATAAAAATCAGCATTATCAAGAGATGATATCATTATTAGGAAGTTTACTCAGGCAGAGCGCAATAAGATATCCAAAACGCATAGCCATCGAAGATAAAAAGAAGGGGATTTCTTATAAAGAGCTCGACGTAGAGAGCGATGTTATAGCTTTCTATCTTCTGTCCGAAGGTTTAAAGATTGGAGGGCGGGTGGGATTATGCACCCATAAATCTATGGGTGGAATAAAGACTGCTTTTGGCATTTTGAAAGCAGGTGGCGTATATGTACCGTTAGATCCCAAGTGGCCGCCGAAAAGGTCTGCTTTCATCATAGACGATTGCCAGATCGAGTATCTATTCATCAATTCTTCCTATGTCGGCTCTCTTCAAGAGGTGCTTAAATTCTCATCCTCTCTAAAATGTGTTATATTTTTAGATAATCCTTTAGAGCCCAGTTCTAGACTATTGCCGAAGAGTCTAAATATCAGATTCCTAGAAAAAATAAAAAAAACGCCAATTAGGAAATTCCCTTCCTTGAAACCAGATAGTATAGTAAGCATATTATACACCTCTGGTTCGACCGACCAACCTAAAGGAGTTGTGATGACTCAACAGGCGGTAATGGAAGATTTGATACGCACACTTCAACTCTATCGGCTTATAAAAAAGGATAGATACGCGTTATACTTCCCTTTTAGCTTCAGTCCCTCATTATATGATGTTTTTCTGATGGTTAAAATAGGGGCGACCGTATGTGTTCTGCCAGAAGGCACGACCGCATTCATTCCTTCGGTAAAGGCGTTTCTTAAAGAGAATAAGATAACCTTTCTCAGGATAGATCCTAAGTTTTTAATCAATCTAACATTGCATGGTGCTTTTAAACGCGGAGAGCTTCCCTATCTTAAAACAGTAATTTCTAATGGGAGTAAGCTCCCCTTAAAATATGCCCATTCTTTTATGGACCTCATACCTAAAGCAAAGCTCTATAATGAATATGCCTCCACAGAGGCCCTCTTGGTTACGTCATATTTAGTAAAGAAAGGAAGAGCCTCCCAGAAAGAGATTTATCTACCTATTGGCAAGCCAGCCAGAGGGGTTAAAACTTTCCTTGTGGACGAATCTGGCAATAGGTTAGCGCAGATAGAAGGCGATGAGGGAGAGTTATATGTGAGTTCCTTAAGTTTAATGTCAGGTTATTGGAACGATCCGGAAACGACCAAAGATGTTTTGTTCAAAAAACCGTTCACAAAGGGATACAGGACAGTCTACCGGACGCATGACATTATGAGGATCGGTCGGAATAAAGATTATATCTTCTTGGGGCGCTCGGATAATATCATTAAGACCAGAGGCTATCGAGTAAGTCTGGACGAGATAGAATCTGTTCTTGAAAGTCATCCTGCGATAAAGGAGGCGGTTGTATTAGGGGTTCCCGATGAAGAAATAGAAAACCGCATAAAGGCGGTTGTGGTATTAAAAGAAGAGCACCTCCTTAATGAGGAAACGATCAAGGGTTTTTGTCGAGATTATCTGGCTATTTATATGATTCCGGAAATAATCGAATTCAGGTCATCTTTACCAAGGACCTCTTCGGGCAAGATAAATAGACAGGCCTTGCTGAAAGCGTGAGATTATGTACCTTCTAATTGATAATTACGATTCCTTTGTTTATAACCTATATCAGTGTTTTGCTAAAGAAGGTATAGACTTATTGGTAAGAAGGAATGATAAGATTAGTATAAAGGAGGTAGCCGCCCTGAAGCCGGAAAAGATTATCATTTCCCCTGGCCCCAAAACACCAGATGAAGCGGGTATTTCAAATGAAATTATTAAGCAGTTCGGCGCCAACATCCCTGTTCTTGGGGTTTGTTTGGGCCATCAATGTATTGTAAAGGTCTTTGGGGGAAAGATTGTACGCGTAGGAAAGATTGTGCATGGAAAAACCTCTTTGGTTTATCATAATAATAAAGGAATACTTAAAGGCATACCTAGCCCATTCTTAGCTGCGCGATACCATTCTCTAAAAACAGTTAATATACCTGCCTGTTTAGAAGTTATTGCCCAGACAAAGGATAAAATTGTGATGGGTGTACAGCATCGAAACTGGCCAATATTTGGACTACAGTGTCATCCTGAATCTTTTCTTACAGAATATGGTCAAAAGATAATTCAAGGCTTTATTAAAATATAAAATGGAGAAATATCTACCCAGGATAAAACCTGCTTTAATAATTGAAAGAGTAAATTTAAAGTACTCGTTGGAAGAGTTATTTCCATATTTTAAAGACTGCCTAAATACTTCCATTCTTTTTAGTTCCCCTAGAAAGGGCATAGGCAGATATTCATTTATGGGAATCGAGCCTTTTATGGTTTTAAGTAGTAAAAATAAAAATATTGAACTTAAATTTAATAAGCATAAAATTTCAGTGGTAGGCGATCCGTTCGCATATCTCGATTCTATTTTAAAAACATACCAAATTAATAATCAAACTTCCCTTCCTTTTATAGGCGGTGCCATAGGTTATTTTTCTTACGATTTGAAAAATCTTTTGGAAAGATTGCCCCAGAAGGCAAAAGATGACTTGAACTTACCCGATATGTATTTTGTGTTTTATCGGACACTATTAATTCATGATAATCTAAATCCCAATCATCTCTATATAAGCATCCTCGATATTGCTTCAACTAAGTATAAAGGAGCGAAAGGATTAATGAAAGAGATAAAAAGAATTGTTAAATCTTCACCTAAAAAATGGTTCTCGCCTTTGGGACATAAATCGTATAAGCCTATTTTTAAAACAAACTTTTCAAAGATTGAATATATAAGAGCGGTAAGAAAAGCCATAGACTATATTTATGCTGGTGATATTTTTCAGGTAAACCTATCGCAACGCTTCGAGACGAAATGGCCATATTCTCCTTATGAGTTATACTTTAGGCTGAATAAAATGAATCCCGCTCCTTTTAGTGCCTATTTAAATTTCGAAAAATTTAAGATTATATCTTCATCTCCCGAGCTGTTTTTAAAGATTAGTGAAGGTATTGTTGAAACCCGACCCATGAAAGGAACACGGCCTCGGGGGATGACTCCAGAAGAGGATAAAAGACTTAAGGATGAACTCCGAAAAAGCGAGAAGGATGGGTCAGAACTATCCATGATCGTAGATTTGGAAAGGAATGATTTAGGTAAAATTTGTCGACCTGGTTCAGTTGTGGTTACTAAGCATAAAAGAATAGAGAACTACTCCACCGTGTTCCAAACTATATCGATTATTAAGGGCAGAGTAGATAAAGGTATAAGTCTAATTGATATTGTCAAAGCAACCTTCCCAGGAGGCTCAATTACCGGTTGTCCTAAGATTAGGGCTATGGAAATAATCGATGAATTAGAGCCAACTACAAGGAATGTCTATACGGGCGCCTTGGGTTATATAAGTTTTCACGATACCATGGAATTAAGTATTGTTATTCGAACCATGGCTATGAAAGGCCATAATATTTATTTGCAGGTGGGGGGTGGTGTTGTCGCCGACTCTAACCCCGAGGCGGAGTATCAAGAAACCTTAGATAAGGCTTATGCCTTGAGAAAAACTTTAGCCATTCCCTAAAAATGATAAAATTTATTCTAAGCCTCATTTTACCAACGCATCATTATTTTCCTTAGGATGGGATAATTCTGTAATACTCTATAAAGAGTACTATATTCAACCAGTAAGTGCAACGCTTGAGCTAATGACCTCTAAAGGAGTTTAAAAGTCCAAACACTTGCGAGGCTGGTTGTTAATAAGAGTTCCGATTAAAAATTACTTTAAAATGTGTCCAAAAAAAGCCTGTTCTGCTGATAATGTTGACGGAGGCAATAGTTTGTGTTAAAATTAAGAACAATGACCAAAAAAAACCTAGATAGCTTAAGAGATAAAGTGGATTTTATTGATAAAAAATTGGTTCATCTATTGGCTGAACGGTTCAAGATAATAAAGAAGATTGCAAAATATAAGAAGAGACACAATCTTCCCATAATGGATTTTAAAAGGGTAAAGGAGATGCAAAAACTCCGCTTAAAATTCGCCAAGCCGTTCCGCGTGCCGCCGAAGATGATAACCCATATATTCAAAGATTTGATCAATTTTTCGATGAATGAAGAGAAAAAAATGTGAGTTGCTACATGGAAGGGAGATATCGACTATGAAAAAATTAAAGACGATTGCTGATCTTGGCATGAAGATACGCGTTCCATATAATCATGACTTAACCCTGATCGATCAAGTCATAGAATATAAGGACTACATAGACTCTATCTATTTGGCACCCAGTAGTAGCGCACTCTTAACTTCTGGCGCAGGCACATTGTTACCTACGGTTCCTGACTATGATGAGATAGTAAGGGATATCATTCGCAGGCTAAAAAGACATAATATAGATGTTTATATGCTGTTAAATGCCTACTATATAACCCAAGATATTCTTATGGATTTCAAAGGCTCAACTCTCTACACCTATCTCAGAAAGATGGACCGTTATGGATTACAGCATGTCACTGTAGCCGATATCTTGTTAGCGCAGAGAATCAGGACATATTTTCCGGATTGGAAAATAGAAGCCTCGGTCAATGCTAAGATTGACAGCGTTACCAAGGCGAGATACTGGAAGGAATGTGTGGGCGTTGATAGCATCACTGTCTTATTGGACATTAATAAAAAGCCTCTATTGATTAAAGCGATTAAAGAGGCGGTCAGGGTGCCGATAACTATGATAGCCCACGAGATTTGCGTGCCGGACTGTCCTTATGAGATTCAGCATTGTTTAAGCCCGCTTTTTTATAAAGGAGGATCAGAGCCGATATTCTTCGATTGCGGCATGATGATGAGAAACAAGCCATGGTTGGCCTATCAAGGACCCATAATAGTTCCTTACAATCTGCGCTATTATAAGGGCATAGTTGAAATAGTGAAACTTGCAGGAAGACGTTACACTACTGAACACATAGTTAATACCATAAGACATTATGCATTGAATATCAACTCCTTAGCCTACTTTTATAACCATGGGATTCCTGCGAGAAAAGGCGAGGCGTTACACCCTTATCTGCAACAGTTTATCTTTAACGATATAAAACATCCTTATTTATATGAAGAGCCTAAGTCGGTGTTCAAAAAAACGGCTTTTTGCAATCGGGATTGTGCTAAATGTGATTGGTGTTATAAAACTTGGAAAAAGTTCTGTAAAAATATCAGACCTCCGTCGGAATTTAAGGAGTTAAAACCATTTTTTATCGGCAAGAAACCTAAGGGCACAGGAGATAAATTGCATTCTTTTCGGCTTCGTTTAGAGAAGAGACAAATAGAGCAAGAGCTGCAAGTTATCCCTTAAGCTCCTTCCTTTATTATCATATAATCGACATCAGATAAAGATGAAGATCTTAGCGCCCATTTCCAGTCCAGATGAGACCGAAGATTTGCTAAAGGCAGGGGCAGATGAACTATACTGCGGTTTGCTTACCGAGGAATGGAGAAGGGCTTATGCCAACATAGGCTCTCCCAATAGGAGGGAATATGCTAGAGCGAACCTCACCAACTATACTCAATTACAAGAGATAATAGGATGTGCCTCCAAGTATAACGTGAAAGTTTTTTTAACGTTAAATGAACGTTATTCAGAAGGCCAATATCCGGTGGTGATGGAACAGGCTAAAAGAGCCACTGCTTTGGGTGTGGACGGATTTATACTCGCTGACTTAGGCTTGCTGCGTTTATTAAAAGAAAAGGGATTGAATGTCTCAGTCAGCATGAGTACTGGTAGCGCAGTCTTCAATTCCGAATCGGCAAAGTTTTTTAAATCGTTAGGTACCCACAGCGTCACCCTGCCCCGTCATCTATCTTTAGGGGAGATAAAAGAAATCGTCACAAAGAATCCGGACATGCGTTTTGAGATATTCATTCTTAACGGCGCATGCAGATATGCAGATGGCTTCTGTACTTTCATTCATGGCGTAGAGGAGTTCAATAATCCCAAAACCTCAGAGATGATCTATAGGTCAAGCGCCTGTTATTTAAATTACGATGTGGCTTTTGAAAATAATTTTTTAAAGCAGGAGACAAACTTCGATATAGCTGAGAAGATAAGATCTAGTTTCAAACTCTATCACGGTGTGAAAAACTGTGCGCTCTGTTTTCTTCCGGAATTTAAAGAATGGGGCATCTACGGGTTAAAGATCGTCGGCAGAGAAGATTCAAAGAGCTCCAAGGTCAAGGATACACAGTTTGTAAAAGCCTTGCTTACGTATTTAAAAAAGAGAAGATGTGATAAGAAAGAATTTCGAAGATATACGAAAGAACTTTTTTGGAGCACCTACCATTTTAAATGCAATAAATCTTGTTATTATGAGTATTAATTTTATATGAAGAGAATTAAGGGACTAGGATGAAGATTTTAGCACCTATCGCTAAGCCAGAAGAAGCCGAAGATTTAATAAAAGCCGGCGCAGACGAACTATATTGCGGTCTGTTTACTGATGACTGGGCAAGAGCTTATACAAATATAGGTTCTCCCAATAGGAGATATTGGAGGAGGGCAAATCTTTCAGATTGGTCCCAGTTGAAAGAGATCTTGAATATAGCCTATGGGTATAATGTGAAGGTCTCTCTGACATTAAATGAGAATTATTCAGAAGAGCAATATCCACTGGTTATAGAGCAGGTTGAAAAGGCTGTCTCTTTAGGAATAGATGGTTTGATAATCGCCGATATAAGTTTATTAGATCTGTTAAAAAATAGGGGGTTTAACATTTCAGTCCAAATCAGCACTGTCAATACGGTCTTCAATTCTGAGTCGGTTAGATTTTTTAAGTCATTTGGTACAAATAGAATCACATTACCGCGGCACCTTTCTCTCAATGAGATAGAAGAGATTGTGAAGGGTAACACCGATATTAATTTTGATGTATTTATTATGAACGATGCATGTAGATATACCGATGGTTTTTGTACTTTCCTTCACGGCGTAGAAGAGTTTGAGAATCCAAAGATGGAGGATTTGGTATTTAGGTCAGCAGCCTGTTACTTAAATTATGATGTAACAGCCAGTCAAAGCATTGACATTCGAAAAATTGATCAAGCCGATGTCGAAAAAAAGATAAAAAGAAGTTTCACCCTTTATAACGGTGTCAAGAGTTGTGCTGCCTGTAATTTAGGGGAATTTAGAGAATGGGGCATAAATGGGTTAAAGATTGCCGGAAGACATCATCCCCGCACATCTAGGACCAAGGATGTTCTCTTTATTAAGACCCTCCTCGCCTATTTGAATGAAAAAAGATGCTGTAAAGAAGAGTTACACAGATACGCCAGAGAGCTTTTTAAAAAGATTTATCTACTTAGATGCGACGGGTTTTGTTACTATGAAAATTGATTCTATAAAATATCTTTCAACAATAAAGCAGTTTATATTAAATGGAAGCGAAAAAAATGGAAAAGGCAGTTTTAATCGAACGAGCAGAGGACCTTAAGGACTGGAATTCCGGATATGCTGCATGTAATCGTATATATTTCGGCGCAGAGTTTTGTCAACGCTTAATACCTTCAAAAGAGCAACTGAAAAAAATTCTGGCCTTTTGTAGGAAGAAAAACATCAAACTCAGTTTTATGACGCCGTTTGTTACTGACAAGGGTCTTGATAAATTAAAACCGCTCTTTGAATACCTCGCTAAGTCAGATCTCGGCACAGAGGTTATAATAAATGATTTTGGTGTGGCATATTTTTTGAGCAAGAATTTTCCTGATTTCCCCTTGAGTTTAGGGAGGCTTCTTAATAAACAAAAGCGAGGGCCCCAGATATTAACTGTTGCTTCCAAGCTCCCCAAGAAGGCCATGCAGTATTTTAAGTTACCTTTGGGTGAATCGGTTTTCAAAACAGAGTTGAAGAAAAAGCTTAATATCAGACGGATAGAGTTAGATAACCTGTTACAAGGGATAGACAGAGGTAATTTAGAGATTCCTGCCTCTTTATATTATCCCTTCGCCTATGTTACCACGAGCCGTTATTGTTTTCTTGCCCTGGCTCTTCATGAAGGTGGTTTTAAAAGAAAGACCGCTTTCAAATGTAGAAAAGAATGCCAGAAGTATATATTTACATTAAGCG